>JBCDHF010000017.1:0-20678 GCA_038750375.1 Cyanobacteria bacterium P01_H01_bin.15 | reverse complement strand
TCGGTGCCAGCGTTCAAGAAATGCAGCTTTTGACGGAGAAAAAATGCGTAATCGTGGACACGACCTGCCCTTGGGTCGCCAAAGTCTGGAATGCTGTCGAGAAGCATAAAAAACATGACTACACATCAATCATTCATGGCAAATATGCCCATGAGGAGACCCTTGCGACGAGTTCTTTTGCCCATAACTATTTGGTCTTGCTGAATCTAGCAGAAGCCCAGTATGTGGCGGACTATATTTTGCATGGCGGAGACCGTAGCGAGTTTTTAAGCAAGTTTGCTAAGGCAACCTCGGAAGGATTTGAGCCGGATTTACATTTAGAACGCGTCGGGGTGGCCAATCAAACCACTATGCTTAAGTCGGAAACGGAAGCCATGGGCAAGCTGTTTGAGCACACTATGCTGCAAAAATATGGTCCGCTCAAACTCAATGAGCACTTTATGAGTTTCAACACCATTTGTGATGCGACTCAAGAGCGCCAGGATGCCATGTTGGGTCTAGTAGAAGAAGATGTTGATGTGATTGTGGTGATTGGGGGCTTTAATTCGTCGAATACAACTCATTTGCAGGAAATCGCCATTGAGCGAGGAATTCCGTCTTACCATATCGACGGACCCGAGCGCTTGTTGTCCGGTAATCGCATTGAGCATAAACCGTTAGGGCAAGACATCACAATTACTGAAGACTGGTTGCCAACGGGACCCCTAAAAGTGGGCGTGACCTCGGGAGCTTCAACACCCGATCAGTCAGTTGAGGCGGCGATCCGGCTGATTTTATCGAGTCAGTTGGCGGCGGTTTGAAAACCGATCCGAACCAAAACGGCTGGCGGTTGCAACGAGAATTAGTCGGCGATGGGCACTGAAATTGAGCGCAAATTTTTAGTTAAAGGAGATGCTTGGCGAAAACTGGCATCCGGCACTCGTTATGTGCAAGGCTATCTTGCTAGAGGAGACGGCGGTCCGGGGGCAACGATTCGGGTTCGAGTGGCTGGTGAGCAAGGTTTCTTGACGGTTAAGGGACCGATTGTCGGCATTACCCGCAGTGAGTACGAGTATGAAATTCCGCTAGCAGATGCAGAAGAGATGCTGACGCGCTTTTGTCCTGAGCAGGTTGAAAAAATCCGCTACCGCTGGCGACAGGGAGAGTTAATTTGGGAAATTGATGAATTTTTAGGCAAAAATCTTGGTCTGATTATGGCGGAGGTTGAGCTTAAGTCGGAAACGCAAGCGATCACAATTCCCCACTGGGTCGAACGCGAAGTTGACGCACCTCGCTATCACAATTCCAACTTGGCAAAATATCCTTTTTCAGAGTGGTCGTTAGCGGAGAAACGGTAAAACCGATGGGTCGAGCCCTTCTAGATATTGCCAAAATTATGTTGGCTTCAGCTATGATTTCTGGGCTGATCCATCAATATGGCCAGAGCCATGCTCTGATAATTCCATCTAACTGGGCAGTGCTCGCAATAGTCGCGAGCCCAATCTTGCTGGTTGTGATCGCATTAATTTGGCAAACCATCACAATCCAGACATCCGGGTCTCCAACTTCGGATACGGGGAAAGAATAATCGATTTAAAATTCGATATTGATCTGAGCACCCCGACTGCGCACTCGAGTCCGACGGCGATGGGGCGAATAGTAGACATCGTCATAAGGCGCGTAGTAGACATCATCATAACGACGCACAGGACCTCGCCTAGGCGGAATCACAATGACCGCAGGACGACGGGTAAAACGAGAAGACCCATAACTGCGACGGAAGCGATAATCTTGGTAGGCAGAGCGGCGATGGGGAAAACCCACGGGCTCGACATAAACAGGCTGTCTAAAATCGCGACGAACTGAGGTACGGATAGTCTGAGCGTCGGCGTTTGCGGTAGCACTCAGAATCGTTAGCAAGCTGAGGAAGCCCAGCAGTGGAGTTTGGCGCATGGTGATTACGGTCATTGAGGGAAGTGTGCCCGGCAAGCTCCCCCGGACCGGTGGTGAAAATGACCAGCAGGGTGAGCGGAAATCTGATTAAGCTAGAGAAATCGACACCTTGGTAAAGGAGGGGTGGCTGTATGCCAACAGAGCGCCCTAAACTTGGGCAACTCAAATTCAGAAGTGTTCTAAGCGATCTGGAGAAAGCTATAAATACACAATGACTTATTTAAATTAAAAATTGCTGTGGAGTCTGAAAAACTATCGAAAACTGAGCGGGCAGCGATCGCATTTCGAGCCGGTCGACTCGCGTTTGAGAGTGGTGCCTATCGCCAGAGTGTAGACGATCTGGAACGGGCTGTGGCCGATACGCCGGTTCATTTACGCCGAGGGGGTGAAGTTCGACTTTGGCTAGTTAATGCATACCAAGCAGCAGGACAAGGCCAAGATGCGATCGCATTATGTCAAAGGCTTTGTGGTCATGGGGATCTGGAAATCCGCAGGCAAAGCAAGTCGTTACTGTATATTTTGCAAGCGCCCAAGCTAGAACGTCCAGCGGAATGGATGACCCAAATTCCCGATTTAGGCGGTTTGTCAGTCAGTGCCCCCCAGGATCGTAAAGGCAGCAATCCCATTAAAAAAGGGGATCCAGATGCGGAATGGGAAGCAAAGTTAGCGGCGGAGACCAATGTCACTGCCTTTAATGATGGATTTATCTGGGTGGTCTTAGGGGGCACGCTACTACTCTTGGCAGGAGTTATCTGGCTGTAAAAGTCTAAAACTCAGAAAAGACGATAGAACGTTAAGCGGCCTGGTCCGAGATACAGTCCTTGGGATTTTTCTCCCGCCGGAAACACTGTGACGCCAAATAAATACGTCCCGCTAATGCGCGGATTACGAACCGGTCGCAGTCCAATAGTGAAGGTTTCGCCCGGGGTAATCGCATCGGCTAGTTCAATGTCAAAGGCGATGCGCTCAGGATCATAATTAAGCTTAGCTATCTCTAAGGGCTCTCCTTTTTTACGACCGGTGCCCAGAAAGGCTAGGGTCCGGTCAGGGCGGAAGTCGATATCTTCCACGCCGCCTCGCTGCCGAATCACAATTTTGTTGAGGGGTTCACCGGCATCCGGGGGAACGGACACGGTGAAATAGTACTTGGCACCAGTCATCCAGACATCACTGAACGTGGTGTAGGCATTTTCTAAGCGGGGGGATTGTTCAAACGCAATAGTCCCATCTGATAGCTCTACTCCCCAACCCGGAGTAGATAGCAAAACGGTAGACAGCAGCCCACCTCTAACTGCATTGAGCCAATTCATCGGTCTCTGCACCTCTAAATACTGGATACATGGCGAAAGGATAACTAGGTTCGAGCACTCGCCTACGCCCATTTATGCAAGAAAAATAAAAAAGCCGTAGGGGCTATTTTTGCCGCTACGACCAGTCTAAACATTCAAGATGAGGGCACGTTTAAGCGCAGGTAAGAAGTCCAGACACCATGCATTAAAAACGTTAGGAACTCAATTAGCCTCTACACCAGACGCAAGTTCGGATAATTGGCCAACAGATCGTCCTGGGTCAACGTGTCACCTATTGCTTGGGGAGTCCACAAAATTTCTACTGCTTGCAAACGATCGCTACCGATACCGCCAACAGTCTGAAGAGCTAGACGCAAGCTATCAGAATCATTGACTTGTCCTAAGCTGAGCTTACCTTCGGTTCCGACAACTAGGGTCGCAACTATATATTCTTGGAGTTCGCTGCCATCTTGAGTGACCAAGCTTCCGCCTTGAGCGTCATTGCGGAGTTGGCTATCGACGTTAGAAAGCGTTTCAGACAAGAATTTACTTCGCTCACCCAGCGCGTATTGATTGAACTTTGCTTCTGCAGAGGCAAAATTAGTGACTTCTGCTTCTGCTGCGCCGTAGGTCCAGTATTCTGGGTGGCGCAACAGGGCTAAGGTCGCTTCTTGAAGGACTCTTGCCCGACCGCTGGCAGAACCAGTATCTGCGCGAAGCGCCATTTGGTTCAGTTCCTGTTGGAGGGCGCGGGCGTTAGCCGACATGCCCACTTGCACCTTCATAATGGTAAAAGACGGCTGGGCATAAGCATTATTCTCGGCATCCCCGCCCAAACCTGAGTTACGAAAGGCTTGAATCAGGAAGTTGATGACGGCAAAGAAGACCAGGATTGAAAATAGGCTGCCAAAACCGCCGAAGCCGACAAAAGGTAATAGAAAGGGAAAACCCATACCGCCGCCATAGCCATATCCGCCAGAGCGAGCGACGGGACGGGACGTATAGCTGCGAGTGGGTGCCCGAAAAGACCCACCACCCATTCGTCCACCAGAACGAGCAGCCAAAGCGGCGTCTGCACTGCTGACGAGCAAGGTGAACGCAAGGGTCAGAATTAATAATGCTTTGCCAAGTTTTTTAAAAAAGTTGGGGAAGTGCTTGCGCATAACCAGCCATTCCTTGTAGGTAAGTTTGTTGAGAGATTTCGGCGGCAATCATCAGAGGACAGGCGAGCCTATACTAGATCGCAGAGAACATCAAGAATTCTGAGTGGCGATTGCTCTAAAATTGCTTCAAGCCGAGTCTCTTACTGGCGTCTAGCCTAACGCGAACCCGTGTTTTCAAGCAGGCGGTTTCCCGCACGCTAGTCAGAGTATGGGTTTCGGGCTTCATTGAACCAAGTCTACAAATCCGTCAAACCGCTCACTCTTCCACAACCCGCTGAAAACGGTAGGGCGTATCGGTTGCCCCCCAAACTTGCTGGCCAGCGGCATCAAATCCGCGATCGTAAGTATCCATACCGTTCTCGTACAAAATAACGGTATTGGTGATGCGAACAGCGCCGCGTAGATTAGCAGGACAGCCACCAGGCGGAGTTTCACCTTGATACCCCGCCGCCACGGGCACAAGCATTAAGACACATTTCGGTTCTGCGACAAACTCACTCGATTCGATAACGCGCTCAGCTTGCGGACGATCGCAAAAACCAATAAATTCGTTGGGTTCTGTAAATTCATGAGCTTTCGACTGAGTTCTTTCACCATCAGGCACTAATCGCAATAGTCGTTGCCGGTAGGGTTGAGTTTTGCGTTCACGAACATATTGCTCCTGATACAAATAAATTGAGCTAGTTTCAGCCGGTTGCGCAATGACACAGGTCACCATATCGACCTCGACTTTGCCTGTATCGGCCCGCAAACGGCCGCTTAAATAATCCGCGATCACACTGGGATGATCCGTGACGATTGGCGGAGAATCAGCGAATCCTGGAGGCAAAGGCGCAACCGTTTCCAGGAGCGCAGATATCGCAGCGCAGGAAATTATGCGTGAGAAAAAATCAGGAAAGATGTTAGAAGGATGCATTATGAGATTCGCGGAACCAAATCCATTCGGAAACAACCGCAGCAGGGAAATCCAGGGTCAGGACTTGCCTGTCCAGAGGAACTTCAGCTTGCCAGGTGGCATGCTCGCTCAAGCGAGGAAAAATATCGGTGATGTCATATTGACCCACATTTTCAGCCGGGGCCGCTTGGGTAAATAAATCGGGCGCCGTCAGCAAGGGGCTCCCTTCCGGACTAAATAGACGCAATGGTTCGGGATGCACCAAAATAACCCGACCCGGAAAGCCCACTAGACGCAGGATAAACCGCTGATCTTTTTCGAAGAGAACGACTTGCCAAGCCAAGCCCTGGTAATCCTTTAGGGAATGCCGAACGTGAATATATTTAGCCCCAGTCCCATCCCCATGCTGCTGAAAGCGAGCGCTGACAGGCTGAGTCCCTAAAACCCAACAGAGGCAAACGAGCGCAATGCCTTGTGCAATCTGCCAATACTTATTTCTCGTTCTCAACATCAACTTGCAGTTGACAGCTCAACTTACCTAGCGTCGTCTAAATTCAATCGTGCTTTGTTTAATGACAATATCGAATTCACCATAAAAATCTTGACCCAACAGCCCAATCTCTAGTGCCGGTGCGATTGCGACTTCGACATTATTTCGAGTATGTCCATTGACCGTAATGGATTTCACCGTAGTGGTCCGAAAGGGAACCGCAGAGTCACTGGGAGTACTGGCTAGAAAAACGCCCTCTGGCTCCAGTTGAAGAGTATTTGCCATGCCCTGGGTGATAGCTGTGCCCGTGGCGCCAGTATCCATCAACATTTCAAACGATTGACCATTAAAGCGCACATCGATAACAGGAGTGCCCCCTCGACGACGCTTAATCGGAACCGTGATTACATTGGGATTACGGCTGCCTGCGGGCGTCAGGGTGCCTTGACCACTCCCGCCCCCACAAAGCGCACTCAAATCGATGGTTTGCCCGCCGTCTCCGAGCATGAAGCAATTGCCTTGAGATTGAGCGAGGGTAGACGTCGGAACTGCTAGCATACTACCCAGCATCAAAGTGAAGCCTGCTCGAAGTTTCATCGCTTTTTCTCTCACATACAACTATTAGGGTCTTTGCTTAATCATTCCCGGATTTGTACTGAACCCCCCAGAGTTTGACGCGATGATTGATCAGCAATATGTTTGTGAGCGCAGAGTTTACCCGAGCCTTTCACCCTGGAGGCCAAGCGAGGGCGCGACCGCCGAGCACATGGAGATGGAGATGATAAACCGTTTGACCCCCGTCGCTGCCGTTGTTAATGACAAAACGATAGCCGTTAGTTAATCCTTCTTGAGTGGCAACTTTTTGAGCCGTTAACAAAAGGTGGCCCAGTAAGTTCTGATCCACCGGCGCGGCCAATTCAATTTGAGGAATAGGTTTTTTGGGAATTACCAGGAAATGGACTGGTGCTTGGGCATTGATATCCCGGAAGGCAAGCACTCGTTCATCTTCATAAAGAATGTCTGCGGGAATTTCTCGGCGGATGATTTTGCCGAAAATCGTTTCACTCATAGGTAATATCTGGGATAGATCAGTAATTTTCCCTAGATCCTATAACAGCCAGACTCTCAATTCAAAAGTTAAATACGATTAAGCCTTTAATCGTTCAAAAATTTCAATTAATCGGGATTCCGGTACGCGCCCAACCAAAGAGCCAAGAAACTCAGCCTTGTCGTTCAAAAACGTTAATTGGGGAACTCCGAGTGCCTGATATTGCTGAACCAATGAGCGAGAGGCCGGATCATCGATATCGATCATCACAAAGTCAATCTCGGTCTGATAGTCCGCATGGAGCTGAGTCATTAACGGGGCCATCCCCTGGCAAATTTCACACCAATCTGCATAAAATTCCACGACAGTGGGCTGCGTGGTTGCGATCGCAGTTTCGTAAGGCAAACTTACCTGAGCTAGCTGACGCAATGCAGCAAGACCTTGAATATTGCCGAGGGCATGGGCAGAGGGATTGATTAACCCAAATTGCAGAGCAAGCATCATGCCAATGAGCAAGACTAAACGTCGAAACTGCTGCCGAAACGTATTCATTTCCCTAGACCTAATTTATCTGGACTGCCGAGTGGGCTGCCCCACTGCGGGAATAGCCATAATTTAACGAACTATTGATGAGTCCCATTAGGTGCGATAAACGCTTTGTCCATCTCCGGGTAACAGAGACAGCGCGGATGGCTTAATTTTGTGTCCCACACTAATTTCTTGGCTCCCAGACCAGTTCTCCAAACTCAGCACCTGCTGGTTGGTTCCTTCGTAGTCAAAATACTCACAGCGTTCGGCTTTGACTTGTCCAGTCCGGGCGGTTCGATGCATGTTCGCAGTTCCAGATTCCCGCAACCGATAGACCAAGTCTTGATAAGTTAGCTCTGCGGGTGGCGTACCCGCAATCACCAGATCATCTATCTTGTGCAAGAGACTGACCTCTAACCAATCATCTTCTTCGACGGCCAGCCAGCATTGGTGATCGCCATCCATCAGTAAATATTCCAGCCAGGTAAAGCCGTCGTCATCGAAGGTCAGGCGGCTTTCCACTACCCAATCGTCCCCTTCATACTGCACAATATCGCCGATTTGTAGGGTAAACAGATCCCGCTCTACTGGCACTGAAGGTGATTTATTGGGGGCTGAGCGCTGGGTCATCAACCACCCAATTACCCCTACTACAATTGCGATCACAAGAACAATTAACAGTCCATTCATCGTCTAATTCCGACTTATTTGACTATCAGCTTCCGGGACATGTCTGTCCACCTCGACTTTTCCGAACGCTTGGGGCTTTAGGTCTCGCTCAAGATAGCAGCGGTCGTAACTCTAGTAACTGCTCTTCCAGGGAGGGCGGCTGAAACCCGAGGGCATAAAATTTGCGACTGTCCGAAGAAACATTGGGAGGACGTGCAGCCGCCATCGAAAAGTCTTTTTGTCGTCCTGGGACCAGATTGTGGGTTGGGAGTCCTAACACCGCTGCCAACAGCTTGCCAAAATCGTAGCGAGAAATGGCGTCGGGTCCACCCAGGTGCCAAATACCACTGAGACGACGCTCAAACGCTAACAGTAATCCTGCTGCCGCATAGTTCGCGCTCAAGGGCGTGCGGATTTCATCAGTAAATAGATTTAAGGGTTGGTCTCTACGTAGCGTTTCGATAAAGTCCTGAATAAAGCTCTTGGCGACAGGAGAGGGCAAGCCAAACATCAAGGGCATCCGACAAATGGCGGCACTAGGATAGCGGCTCAAAATCCCCTGTTCAGCTCGGGCTTTTTGATGACCGTAAAGATTAATGGGATTGACTGGATCGTTTTCAAAGTAGGGCGCAGCGTTGCCGTCAAAAACCAAATCGGTAGAGGTAAACACAAATGGAATATCCAGTTGCTGAGCCAAACTAGCTAAGTGCAAGGTCGCGCCTACGTTTACGGTCTCGGAAAGTTCAGGGTTCCGCTCACAAAAGTTGGGTTTCGAGCAAGCTGCCAAATGTAAGATCCCGTCCGGAGACAGTCCCGACACCAGGGTTTGAACTGACTCAAAATGGGTGAGATCTAACGGAAAAGCTTGAACGCCAGGAGGACTGACCGGCTGAGAATGATACGCGCCCAGCACTGTATAGCGATCTCGCGCCAACTGACACAGATTCCAACCGAGAAAGCCGCTAATGCCGGTGATAAGAAGAGTGGTCATAGAGTATTACTGACAGGGAACAATCGAAACAGCGCTTACGGCACAATGCCAAACTCCGGCAAATTGGTCTTTAACCAGCGAGCATCATATTTGCGATCGCAAGGAATTTCCAAGAGACGAATTCCCCTTTCAGGGAGCTGAGTGATTAATTCTTTGAGCTGAGACCAGTTGCTAATCAATTGATATTCCACCCCGTAGGCCGCCGCCAGAGAATCTAGCTCTACCCGCTGAGGTGTCGCGAAATATTTCTCGAAAGGGGGATCAAACCCCGCAATGGGCAATTGCTCAAAAATACCGCCCCCTTTGTTATTCACCACCACCAACGTCAAATGTCCTTCGAAATGGGGGCTGATTAAAAAGCCGTTGGTGTCATGTAGCAGCGCTAAATCGCCAACTAGTGCCACACTAGCGCCACCGTAGGCGATGCCGAGAGCTGTGGAAAGGGTTCCGTCGATACCGTTAGCGCCCCGATTACAAAAGGGTTGAATTTTGTGATCGTTAAGCTGCCAAAACCACTCTACTTGGCGCACCGACATACTATTGGCGACAAAAAGGCGTGTTTCTGCCGGTAGCCACTGCGACAGTCCCCAGGCAATTTTGGGCTCCATCAAACGACTTTCCCGTTGGCAGCGTCGATTAATTTCTTGGTTCGCGGTGTTCTGAAGAGACAGCCACTGCTTGAGATAGTCCTGCTGCAGAACTTCTGTATTCACCGATGGCTGGCGAGAGGCCCAGTTGACGAGCTGCCCCAAACTCAGACGAAGATGCACCGTGGGGCCATGTAACGGATCACTGTTGACAGATGTCGGACTAACAATCCAACGGGTGGGTTCCACTGATTCCAGCCAACTACGGAGTTCTTTGCTGGTCGGTAAATCACCGATTTGGATTACCAATTCTGGAGCCAAACGCGATCGCAAATCATTCCGACGGAGCAAACAATCATAAGTCGTAATGAGCCAAGGATTTAAAGACTGGTAGTTCCGAATAGGAGACACGCCATCGGCCAAGACCGGCCATTGAAGCTGTCGCGCCAGCATTGCAACCTGCTGAGCATATCGTTCAGGGTGAAGCGGATGCTCCAAACCCACCACAATTAAACCCCGCACACCCGACTGCCAGCGCTCAAATGGAATTTCCGCCGGCGGCATTACGAATCCTTGGGGTGAGCCGGGCTGGAGATGAGTCCAAAACGGATTAGCTTCCAGAGCCCCGCGCAAGCGAGAAATCGCCATCTGGGGGATGGGCGACAGGGGTTCTCGAAAGGGACAGTTGAGATGAACGGCGCCTCGCTGTGGATACAGACTCTGCTCCCAGGCTTGGGCTGCCACTTGGCGAGCATATTTGAGTTGAGGGATTTCCGCTTCTGGGAGCGCCAGCTCCTGCTGCCAATTGGGATAATCGCCAAACAACTTGTGTTGATCGATAGCTTGTCCGGCTCGACAGGCTCGCGCTTCCGGCGGCCGATCAGCCGTCAACACTAATAGAGGAACTTGACTATGATGAGCTTCGATAATGGCAGGATAAAAGTTGGCCGCAGCCGTGCCGGAAGTGCTCACCAGAATGACCGGTTGATGGGCTTTTTTTGCTAATCCCAACGCAAAAAAACTGGCCGAGCGTTCATCTAAGACCGGAATTGTAATGATATCCAGATGCCGAGCGAGAGCCACCGTCAATGGTGTAGAACGCGACCCCGGACAAACAACTGCCATCGCCAGACCTAACCGCCGCCAGGTTTCCACCAATACCGACGCCCAAAGGGTATTTACGTTGCGAAAATCCAGCATAAATCACCGTTTACACCAATGCTCGGACCAAGGACTGAAGCTTGAGCTGAATCTCGGCGAACTCTTTGGTCGGGTCTGACCCAGCCACAATCCCCGCACCAGCATAAAGCCGAGCCCGATTACTCGTCAGCAAGGCAGAGCGAATACCCACAACAAAATGAGCATTGCCAGCGGAATCTAGCCAGCCCAGCGGGGCCGCATACAAACTCCGCTCAAAGGTTTCGTACCGATGTAGGCGATCGCAAGCGACTCGGCTCGGCACACCAGCAACGGCGGGGGTGGGGTGAAGCTGAGCCACAATTTCCAAGGGTAAGATGCTGGACTCGGGTAGCGCAGCCGTTAACAGCGTATGTAA
Organism: Cyanobacteria bacterium P01_H01_bin.15; assembly: GCA_038750375.1. GTDB lineage: Bacteria > Cyanobacteriota > Cyanobacteriia > Cyanobacteriales > JAAUTE01 > JAAUTE01. The sequence goes on along the minus strand of JBCDHF010000017.1, from coordinate 9,531 downwards.
ATGCTGAATATTGGACAGTTTCAGTAGCGAGCGTGGCGCCACTGTGACCGAAAGACCGAGTTGACGCAAACGCGATCGCAAATAGTCACTGACCACCTGATGTTCTCGCTGTTCTTTCGGTGAATTAATCAATTGCTGGGCAAATGCTGCGTCTTGTTCAGGGGTCTTGCCTCGAGGTGCAGACCCGGCGATGGCGTCGGTTATGAGCTGACAATTTTGAATGCTTAATAAACGTTCTGGACTCGCCCCCATAAAGGTTTGACCATTGCCATTGCTCACTGCAAATAGGTAGCAATCGGCATACCGCTGACGCAAATTTTGCAAAGAATACACGACGTCAAAGGGCTGACGGCTGGTAAGTTCCGCCGAGCAGGCCAGAACAATTTTATGCAGTTCGCCGCGCTCAATCGAGCGTAAAGCTTGGGTTACTGACGTTTTAAACGCCGCCCGTTGCGCACTGTCTAACAACTGACCTTTCCAGTCCCAATTGATCTTGGTGAGATTACTAAACCTAGAGGGGGTTTGGGTGAGATATTGCTGCTGTTGACGAACTTGCCCTAAGACTTTGTCCAAATCGACGCTGCCATCAACTGCAATATTGACTACTAACCGATGGTCTTTACCCCAGCGCACCAATTGAAATTTGGGTAAGACCACCGTGGCCGCCGGAAAAATAGGATGGACCGTTTCGGTTAGGGGCGAAAATGTGAAGTGACTAAAAAACCGAGGCAGACCGACCAGTTGCTCGGCGGGCGTCTGGTGAACTAAACGAGCTGTACAATCTTGGACAAATCGCTGGGCCCGCGCAAATCGTTGCGGACCATTAATGGTTAAAGATTGAGCAACCCCATAGCTGACAATGGTCTGCTGCTGAGCGGGATTTTCCCAATAAAAATAGTGGTGTTGAGTATCGATAACTTGCTTGAGATAGAGCAAGGGATCGATAGCGGTAACGGGAAAGGCGTAGCTAACAATCCGAAAATCCGCCTCATCTTTAAGCGGAGACTGGACAAGGGGCTGCTGAACTTGGTGAAGCAAACGAAAGAGTTCATCGTTCGCGAAATCAAAGCTACTGGGAGAAGCAAGCGCGGTCATAAAATCTTCAGCGTTCGGGGCGGTAACGCTAAATTAGGCGGTAAAAAAGAGACTCCAACCTAGTTTTACGTATCTCTAATATTTTGCCCCGTCCCGAATCCCCTCCACAGAAAAGCTGTGTTTGTTAACAAACCCAACAAATTGTTTCCAAATTCGACAGGAAAACCAAAAACGAGACGTGAAGACTTATCCATCAGTCGAATGCTCTCCACTGCCAACCGAAGAAAGCTGAACCATGGCAGTTGGTCGCTCAGGCAGTTGAACAAAGTTAAAATTGCGGACGCCGTCTTACATGTCCGGCCTCTTTTTTATTAATTGAGCCAGTTGCTCCTCAGTACGTAAAAGAATTTATGACTAACCCAGAGCTTTCTGTCCCCAGCCAACGAAAACTTTGGCTCGCCGCCATCAAACCCCCCATGTACAGCGTGGCTATCATGCCCATTTTGCTGGGCAGTGCGATCGCATATGGCGAGACCGGCAGTTTTGCTCCACGGATCTTCTGGACGTTCTTAAGTGCGGCAATTTTGATTTTGGTCTGGCTCAATCTTACGAATGACGTCTTTGATGCGGATACGGGCATTGATGTGAATAAAGCCCATTCCATCGTGACCTTGACCGGAAATAAGCCCCTCATTTTCGCGTTGGCAAACGGGCTTTTGGCGATCGCGGGGTTCGAAATTTTGCTGTTGGGCTGGTGGCAACAGGATTGGACTGTGATCGGACTCATCACCAGCTGCGTAGTTTTGGGTTATTCCTACCAAGGACCGCCTTTTCGCCTGGGCTATCTGGGCTTAGGAGAACCTATTTGTTTTGTTACCTTCGGTCCCCTAGCTGTACTCGCCGCCTATTACGCCCAGACTCAAACCTTTTCTAAGCTCCCGCTCTTCGCCTCGGTCATCTTGGGGGTGACCACTACCGCCATTTTGTTTTGCTCCCATTTTCACCAGGTCACTGATGATCTTGCTGCCGGGAAGAAATCACCCATTGTTCGCTTAGGGACAGCCCGAGGAGCCAACGTACTTGTGGGTATGGTTGTCGCTGTGTATCTCTGGCTAACGGTGGGATTGCTATGGGGTGTTTTCCCGAACACTCTGAGCCTCACTTTTTTGAGCTTGCCCTGGGCTTGGCGTTTAGGCCGATTTGTGGCGCAAAACCACGGGCAACCGGCTTCCATCAGCGGCAGTAAATTTCTGGCGATTTATTGGCAATTCAGCAGTGGCGTCTTGCTATGCCTAAGTTTTGTGTGGCTCCATTACCAATAGAAAAATCCGCTTAATCTAGATAAATGTGCAATCCAAGTAACGGGTGACGCCGCTTATTTATCGAGTTTTGAGATATGACAGAAGCCCCCCATGCACCGCTACTTCGGGTTGGTCAGCCCGCCCCCGACTTCACCGCCACGGCTGTCATTGAAGAAGACTTTCGTGTAATCAAGCTATCCGATTTTCGGGGTCGCTATGTGGTGCTCTTTTTTTATCCCCTCAATTTCACCTTTGTGTGTCCCACGGAAATCATTGCCTTTAGCGATCGTATTCAGGAATTCACAGACTTGAATACCCAAGTACTCGGTATTTCCGTTGATAGTGAGTTTTCTCATTTAGCGTGGATTCAGACAGAGCGCACCGATGGCGGGGTCAGCGATGTGGCTTATCCCCTGATTTCGGATATCAAAAAAGGAATCAGTTCCGCCTATGGCGTGCTGGATGCCGACGCGGGGGTTGCCCTCCGAGGACTTTTCATTATTGATAAGGCGGGAATTGTGCAACATGTCACCGTCAATAACTTTTCTTTTGGTCGCAGCGTCAACGAAACTTTGCGTACGCTCAAAGCGGTGCAGCATGTCCAGACCTATCCCAACCAAGTCTGTCCCGCTGAATGGCGAGATGGGGAGCTAACCCTCACCGCCGATCCTCAGTCAGCCAAAGTGTATTTTACAGAAGCTAACTCAGTATCAATCCCGACTTCCCCAACGGACATCACCTCAACAAACGCCCCCCAAAACAGACACCCTGGAAACCTAGTCCCTTGACCCGAAATCGGTCCAAGTTCGTGACACGTTCCCCATTCATTTCTAAATGGCGATGTTTCAATGTGTGATATCCCAAGTTCAGCAACTCTTCTCGGAAAAATGATATCTATGGGGTTACAGCACTGACGCTCTTGAGACTCTTTGTGCGTTTGTCGAAAATCTTTTCTCCAGGCTGGTTGGATGGTCTTATTCTGGCGGGATGCTTGGGTTCTCTTCTTTGGGGACTCAGTGCCTACGGTCTTTATGAACCCCATGAGGGGCATTTTGCGGGCGTTGCCTATGAAATGCTGCTACGACAAGATTGGGTCACGCCCGCTCTCAATGGAGTTCCTTATCTCAACAAGCCGCCCTTTGTGTATTGGCTGATTGCCACTAGCTACCGACTATTTGGCGTCTCTGAATGGTCCGCCCGTCTGCCCATTGGGATGTCTGCTTGGTGGGCCGGATTGATCGTATGGCAGTGGAGTCGCCAGCTCTGGAATCGCCATGCTGGACGCTATGCCACGTTAAGCTTGACCTTTACCGCTGGCTGGTTAATTTTTGCGCGGCAGTTACTAATTGATGTCGTTTTGGGTGCGTTATTAATTACGGCCTATTACGCACTCTGGCAGACGCTAAGATCGACTCAAACACGGCCTCAACCATGGCGAATTCTCTTCTTTTGTTTGCTTGGCCTAACGTTTCTAACTAAGGGCTTGCTGGGTCCGGTCGTCCTCACTCTGATGATCGGCTGTGCTTGGTGGGAGCTGCGATCACAAAAATCAAGGGATTTCTGGTTCCGGCTTAAACCGATTCAGGGTATTTTCGTTACTCTAGCCGTGCTTCTACCTTGGTCTTGGGCTATTGCACAAGCCCAACCGGGATTTTGGAAATATTTTTGGTTTAACGAACACTGGCAGCGACTGTTTGATCAGCGGTGGCCGCCGGACTACGTCGTATCACAAGTTAATATCTGGGGCTATCTCGGGATTACAGCAGCCTGGTTTTTACCCTGGACGTTTCTGTTGTGGCCGATTTTTCGGCAGGTCCATTGGCACTGGCAATCTCAGACATCATCCCAGTCCAAACCAGAGTTTAGCGATCGCAAATTAGCTCTGACCTTACTTACCGTCGGGACCGTCTTGCCAGTTTTACTATTTTTGCCCGTATCTGCGCGGTTGCTTTATTACAGCTTGCTCGCATTGCCGCCCTTAGCGATTTTGACCGGAGGGTGGTGGTCAGAGGCCCAGTCCGAACTGAAGCCCTGGGGAACCTGCTATGGTCTCGCCGGATTGTTTATTCTGGCGTTAGGAGTATTTTGTTTGCCAAGTTTGGCGGAAGCCCTCGTTGAGGACCCCAGCTTTGTAGTGGAGATGGGGCGCGGAATTAGCGTGGTCTTGGCCTGCAGTTTTTTGGGCGCTGCCTACAGTTTTTTTCGCAATCAACGGCAAGCTGCGTTCCTGGCGCTGACAGTCGGATTCATGGGCATGAACATCGCTATTGTGAAGGGGTTTAGCCAGTTACAGCCTATGCGCTCCAGCCGGGAACTGATTCAAACGGTTTCCACCTGTCTCGACCAGGAAATTCTCTGGATTGCCGAAGGCTCTCGTGAATTAGGCTCCGTCGGCGCCGTTGGATTTTATCTCAATCAACCCTATTTTCTGCAGACTCTTCCCGCGACAATGAATATTGGCTGGGTTGATCCGCCCCACGGCCAACCCTATCGGCAAGTCTTAGTGTTGGCTGATGCGGGACCAACTCGGCAACTTCCCGAATTTCCGGGTCCGCCTCCTAGCTATGCCATCAGCCGCAGTGAACTGAATCAGTATTGGCGAAGCCGTCAGCCCGTAATATTTCTAACCGATTTCCAACGAAACTTGACGGATCCGTCGGATGCATTAGAAATCAATTTACCCGAAGATGCGGGAGTGCCCTTGACGCAACTGGGGACTCGCTTTGTCTACGGGAACGATGCTGCCCGATCCTATTGGAAATCGAAAAAATGCACACAGTGAATTTCGATACTACGATAAGTGTCCAGCGGTATGCAACCAGTGCCACTTTTGTGGACAGATGATTTTGTTCGAAAACGCGTTCATAACAACAATCGCTGCCTTTGTATAGCAACCGCCATCTTCGTAAGGGGGTGGCTGCGTGCCAGAGCGCTTTAGAATTAGGTCACTCAAAATCAGAAGTGTCCCAAGCGATCTGGCGAAGGCGATAAAGGAGTGATTGCATGCCAGAACGCTCTGAGAGTGAACAACTTAGAATGAGTTCCCCCACCAAAAAGGCAGTGCCGATATCCTCGACACTGCCCAAAATAAATAGCTAGGCGCAAACGGCTAACCAAAGTTTCGCACGGTAGACTACATCATACCCATGCCGCCCATGCCGCCCATGCCGCCCATGCCGCCCATGCCGCCCATGCCGCCCATGCCGCCCATGCCGCCCATGCCGCCCATGTCGGGAGCACCAGCAGGAGCAGGGGGTTCCGGCTTTTCAACCACCAATGCTTCAGTGGTCAAAACCATGCCCGCAATGGAGGCTGCGTTTTGCAGCGCAGACCGAACAACTTTGGCGGGATCTAAGATTCCCGCTTCAACCATGTCAACCAGTTCACCAGTCATGGCATTGAAGCCAATATTAAATTCGGAGTTGCGCACCTTATCGACAATCACCGCGCCTTTGGCGCCGGAATTATCAGACAGTTGCTCCAGAGGGGATTCTAGGGCTCGGACAAAAATGTCAACTGCCAGCTTTTCTTCGTCATCTTCCAGCGAGTCGGCAAAGCTAGCCAGTTTATCTGACAGATGAATTAACGTTGTGCCACCGCCCGGAACGATGCCTTCTTCAACGGCTGCCTTGGTTGCATTCAAAGCATCTTCAATACGTAGCTTACGATCCTTTAGCTCAGTTTCAGTCGCCGCACCGACTTTAATCACAGCTACGCCACCCGCAAGCTTTGCGATTCGCTCTTGCAGTTTTTCAGTGTCGTACTCAGATTCGGTTTCAGCGAGCTGACGACGTAGCTGTTCAATGCGCTTTTGGACATCAGCAGAATTGCTCCCACCCGCCACAATCGTTGTGTTGTCTTTGACGATGGTGATCTTTTCTGCTTTGCCCAGCATCTCCAGGTCGACGGCATCTAAGCTTAAGCCCACTTCTTCGGAGATCACTCGACCACCGGTCAAAATCGCAATATCCTGCAGCATTTGCTTCCGACGATCGCCAAAGCTCGGAGACTTAATCGCAGCTACGTTCAAGACACCGCGGGCTTTGTTGACAACCAAAGTCGCTAGCGCTTCGCCTTCAATATCTTCTGCCACAATCAGCAGCGGACTGCCCGTGCGAGCAACGGTTTCTAGGACAGGCACCAAATCTTGAATCGCGCTGATTTTCTTATCCACAATCAGAATCAGTGGATTTTCAAATTCGACGGTTTGGCGTTCTTGATCGGTGATGAAGTAAGGAGAAATGTAGCCGCGATCGATTTGCATCCCCTCTACAACATCGAGTTCAGTGGCTAGAGACTTGGATTCTTCCACGGTGATGACGCCATCTTTAGTCACCTTTTCCATGGCTTCGGCAATCATGTTGCCCACTTCTTGATCACCACCGGCAGAGACGGTTGCAACCTGGTTAATCGCGTCTCCAGTCACCGGCTTTGCGATCGCAGCAATTTCGCCGACCAAGAATTTAGCGGCCTTGTCAATTCCGCGACGCAGGGAAACGGGATTTGCGCCTGCCGTAATATTTTTGAGTCCCTCCCGAATCAAGGCCCGGGCAATGACGGTGGCAGTCGTGGTTCCGTCGCCAGCCGTGTCTTTAGTCTTGGAAGCGACTTCCTGAATGAGCCGAGCCCCAGTATTTTCGAGGGGATCTTCCAGCTCAATTTCTTTAGCAACGGTAATCCCGTCATTAATAATTTGAGGGGCACCGAACTGCTTTTCCAGTAAAACGTTGCGACCCTTGGGTCCATAGGTAACTTGAACCGCGTTGGCGAGGGCGTCAATTCCTCGCTCCAATGCATTACGCGATTCGTCTTTAAACGAAACTATTTTGGCCATGGTGTTCCTGCTGCGTGACGGCTGCAAAATTTAGCACTCTTCCTGTGTGAGTGCTAATCCAAATAGTAAACGCTCAGGTAAACGCTGATTAGTTCGGAATGCCGTACTGCACCCCAGGGACAACCGTCACGCGACTCGGCAGGGTTGCTAGCACCAGTTGGATACCTACAGACCAATCTCTTTAAGCATGGCCAGGTGCTTATCCACCGGAGTCCAGGTATTCGCCGCCAACATCCCACTGGCAGCAACGGCGGGCAACCCAATACCGGGGAAGGTTGAATCCCCACAGCAGAGTAATCCTTGAATTCCGGTGCGCGGTCCGGGAAATATGGCTTTTCCCGCAGCCAATGCGGGACCGTAACTCCCGCGATCTCGTCTGAGAAAGCGCTCGTGGGTTAGGGGCGTGCCTACAAGCGTCACTTCGCAGCGTTTTCGCACATCGGGAATCACCTTTTCCAGCGCTTCCCACATAATTTGCGATCGCGTTTCTTTTAATGCTTGGTAGTCCGCACTGCGGCGATCGAGACCCTGCCAAATCGCGTAGGGCTCATTACCCGGTGTATAAACATGAATCGCGTGTTTGCCAGGGGGAGCCAACGACGGGTCCAGCAACGAAGGAATCGAAATTAACACGACGTTTTGCGGCGCATCAATCCCGAGGGACCAGTCTTTGACGTAGATGTGGTGACAGGGTAAGTCTGGCGCAATGCCATCCCCGTTAATCCCTAAATGCAAATGCATAAAGCTCGCGCAGGCGGGTAATTGAGTTCTTTGTGATCGCAATTTTTCCACTGCTCCCGTCTGTTGAGGTAGAAGCTTACACAGATCCCAGGCCGACAAATTTGCAACTACCCCTTTTTTGACGTTAATGACCTGCCCATTACGTAAGAGGACTCCCTTAATCTGATTGCCCGCAATTATAATTTTGCTGACGTGAGCATTTAGCTGTAGCTCGCCCCCAAATTTTTCGAGCCCTGATACCAATGCCGTCACCAGTCCCGCACTACCATTAACGGGGTACTCTAGGCTCACCCCCGGTCGGTACCAGTCGGCAAACATAAATGACATGGCAGCAGCGCTAGTACTATCTGCCGGTAATCCTGAAATCAAAAAACTGAGTAAATCCAGCCAATTCCGCAAAAATTCATCGTGGATGACATTTTGATAAACACGAGCAAAGTCCCCGGTCAGCTTAGTGGCTCGGCGCCCTTGCTTCAAAAAGTTTGGCAAAAATAACCGTGCACTCCGCAACACTTGCCAATCGGCTCGAATCGCCGCTGGTGGCAACGCGATCGCCGCATCTTTCAGCGGCTCCATAATTTGTTGTAAGTGCTGCCATTCTTGAACCGCTTGAGGGCCGCGCAGCTGAGCGAGAACGTCCTGAAACTTGGCCGCACCCACCTGCGTCTCGAACTGTCCTTCCGGTAACCAGCAGCCCCAAGTGTCATAGGTATAGCAAGGTAACTCGACAGCCAAAGCATCTAGGACTTGTTTGAGAGGATTCGCCGACGAAGAATCCATCAAGCCCGAATAGAGAGATGGTCCCGAATCAAAGTGAAACCCTCGATATTCAAAGCTGTGCGCTGCGCCGCCTGCCAGACTATGACTTTCGCAAACCAACACCTCATATCCATATTTAGCGAGTAATGCGCCAGCGCAGAGCCCCCCGATGCCACTGCCAATTACTACTACATCTGTTGTCTGCTTGGCCATGGGCTTGATTATGAAAAAAATACTCAAGGGCTAGCTTAGAATTTCTGAAGTGCTAGTTGACGCGCCTCCCCTAATCGTCAATTTATTCTGCTGAAACTAGATTTATTCCCTATGAATCGCCTTAAATCTTCACGCTGTCAGCTTTTCCTGTGTGGACTCGTTCTGAGTCACTGGGGTTTTGTCGCCTGTGCGGATGCAAAAACCGCTCAATGCCTCGAATTTATCAACGTCACCCAAGATGTTGCTCAGAAAACCGCAGATCTATCTCAAGATCGCACAACGACGGAGCCTGAGGAGGTTTTATTAGTCGCCGATGAATTTTCAGCCGCAGCGGAACGATTAAACAAGCTTGAGCTCACGGATCAAGGACTCGTCAGCTACCAACAAGACTTTGCGCAACTCTATCAGGACCAAGCAACGGCAACCCGAGATTTTATCAAAGCCTACCAAGCGAAAGAATTAGCCGGCGCGAGAACAGCGAAAGAAGAAATTAATCGCCTAGGTGCCACAGAGCAAACTCTTGTTGGTCAAATTAATACCTACTGTCAAAATAGGTGAGCGATAGTCTTCGCCAGAGTTCCTCAGAGATCACTGATGCGATGACTACTCGCATTAAGTCCATTGTCTTTGAAAGTTGTCAAGGAAAAT
>JBCDHF010000016.1:0-21267 GCA_038750375.1 Cyanobacteria bacterium P01_H01_bin.15 | reverse complement strand
TAACGCATCTAAATTAACCGTCAGTGCCGCAACGTCTACTAACTCTTGATATTTTGACTCCGAGACGACGAGCGTTACAGCCGCATCTTCGAGAATGTCTTGAATTCTTGCGACCGGATAGGCTGGATCTAGCGGGACATAAGCGCCTCCGGCTTTGAGAATTGCCAACAGCGTCACAATCAAATCCGCAGTGCGGTCTAAACAAACTCCTACACGAGAGCCCGATTCGACGCCCTGCGCCTGTAAATAACCCGCTAACTGCTCAGCCCGACGATTCAGTTCACCATAAGTCAGTATCTCCGTTGCCGTAACTAGCGCTGCTGAAGCCGAGGTTCTCTGAGCTTGGGTCTCAAAGAGTTCATGTAACTTGCGATCGCAACTGAAATCCCGATGGGTTTGATTCCAGATCTGTAGCTGCTCACGGTGCTTAGCGGGCAAGAGCGGCAACTGACTAACAGGCTGCTCCGGCTGCTGAGTAATGGACTCTAAAAGCTGAATAAAGGCTTCCCCGAGGGCTTGGATCGTACCGGGTAAAAATAAATCCGCGCGGTATTCGAGTTGGCCGCTGATGCCGGTGTCCGTTTCCTGCATCGCCAATGTCAAATCGAACTTAGTGGCCGCATTATGCAACGGCATGGCTGACCAATCTAAGCCTTCAATCTCAGGCGTCACGTCTGATAGCTCCGGACGCAGAGCCTGCCACACAAACATCACCTGAAACAGCGGTGCGTAACTCCAGTTGCGAGGAATTTCGAGGCGATCAATGATTTGCTCAAACGGGACATCCTGATGAGCAAAGGCACCTAACACGGTCTCCCGGACTTGAGCCAGTAGCGTTACGAAACTAGGATTATCCGCAAAGTCACTGCGCAGCACCAACGTATTTACAAACATCCCGACGACCCCTTCAAGATCGGGGTGCGGGCGGTGAGCGACGGGGGTCCCAACCACTAAATCGGTGGTGCTACTGTAGCGATGCAACAACACTTTAAATGCACTCAGGAGCACCATAAATAAAGTGACGCCTTGGGCTTGGGAGAGCGCTTGAAGCGTATCGGCTTGATGACGAGTCAATTCGAACCGGTAGCTGCCGCCCTGGAACTGTTGGGTTGCTGGTCGCGGGAAATCGGTGGGTAACGGTAACAGCGGCGGCGTATGCGCCAGCTTTTCTTCCCAGTAGGGGAGCTGATCTTCAACGACAATTCTTTGCTGCCAAGCGGCATAGTCAGAATATTGCACTGGTAGGACGGGTAACGTTGCGGTTTTGCCTCGGAGAAGCTGCCCGTACACCGTCATCAGTTCCCGAACCAAGATGCCTACAGACCATGCATCCGCAATGATGTGATGCAACACCATTGCCACCACAGAAGAGCGCTCACTGAGTCGCAGAATCTGCACCCGCATTAAAGGGGCTGTCGTTAACGCAAAAGACTCCTGCGCAAATTCTCGAAGATGTTTTGTGATAGCAGCTTCGTCGGCCGCTGGTAGGGGGACGACGGTGACTGGAATTTCGACGTCGGCTTGCAGCACAATTTGAGCTTTGCCGTCGACGTTGAGAAAAGCGGTGCGCAAACTTTCGTGGCGATCGCAGAGGATTTTTAAACTTCGAGTCAACAAGTCCAGCGACAAAGATCCCTCTAAACGAACCGCTGCTGGGATGTTGTAGAACGGACTATCCGGTTCGAGCTGAGCCAAAATCCACTGTCGTTGCTGAGCGTAGGACAGAGGCAGGGGCTCTTGTCGAGAGATGCGAGTGATTGAAGCCGTTTCGGTTGTTGGGGACTCATTCTGCGCGTTTGCGATCACAGCTGCCAAATCCTCGAGCCGAGGCTGTTCAAACAAAGTCCGCAGCGGTAACGTCAACCCAAACTTTGACGCAATGTGAGGCATCAAACGGGCCGCCAGGAGGGAATGACCCCCCAGAGCGAAGAAGTCGTCTGTTAACCCAATTTCGCCACAGCGCAGAATCTCTTGCCACAGCGCCGCCAGCTGCCGTTGAAGATCTGTTTCTAGGGCATGTTTAGTCTCAGACTCAACTGGGATGGGATGGGGCAAAGCCTTGCGATCGATCTTGCCGTTAGGCGTTAACGGAAACCGCTCTAAGCAGACAAAGCGACTGGGAATCATGTAGCTCGGGAGCGACTGACGGAGGAATTCGCGCAGATGTTGAGATGGATTTTCTACGGTTGCCTCAGGTAGCAGTTGGCAATAAGCCACCAGTTGGCGATCGCTACCTACATCAAGGCTCCACAGCATTACTAACGCCTGCTCGATCTCAGGATGACGAGTAAGCGCCGCTTCAATTTCACCAGGCTCAATGCGAAAACCCCGGAGTTTAATTTGATAGTCTGCCCGACCTAAATACTCCAACAAACCGTTGGCATCCAGCCGTACGCGATCGCCGGTTCTGTAGAGAAACGGGGAAGAATGCTCGCTCTCATCATCAAACGGGTTCAAGACAAAGCGCTCAGCGGTTAACTCCGGTCGATTCAAATACCCCGGACTCAGCCCCTGACCCCCAATATAGAGCTCTCCCGGTACGCCAGCAGGCACAAGCTGTTGCTGCTCATCCAATACATAAAACTGCGTATTGGCAATTGGGGCTCCGACCGGGACAAACCCTTGAGCAAGCACTTCTGGGGTAATTTGCAGGGCACTAGACCAAATCGTGGTTTCGCTTGGGCCGTAGACGTTCCAGAGTTCAGCGCAGCAGTCTAACAGTTCTTTTGCTAAATTCAGCTCCAGCGCTTCGCCCCCACTCAAAATTTTTAGCGTTCTAGAATCGCCGCGCCAGTCGGAGTCAAGGAGCAGCCGCCACGTTGCAGGGGTTCCTTGGATAACGGTAATGTTGTCGTCTGCAATTTGAGAGATCAGCCGTGCCGGTTCACTCAGTGTTTCATCACTCGCGATCGTGAGCCGCGCGCCCACAATCAACGGCAATAGAAGTTCCAGGGTGGCAATATCAAAGGCAATAGTGGTGATTGCCAGCAACGTATCATCGGGTCTAATTCCTGGTGTTGCAGTCATCGAGCCCAACAGATTGATCAAGCTGCGATGACGAATGGGGACGCCTTTTGGCTTGCCGGTGCTGCCGCTGGTGTAGATGATGTAAGCCAGATCTTCACAATTGCCTACGATAACGGGATTGTTAGTTGCAAAATCGCTCAAATCGAGAGTCGCGAGATCGATCGTTTGGAATTCACCATTTTTTTCGAGATCAGGATGTTGCGCTTGAAATGACTGATGACTTTCCAATACGAGAGAAACATCCGCGTCGCTCAAAACATAGCTTAGTCGTTCGCTGGGATGACTGGGATCTAGGGGGATATAAGCACCGCCAGTTTTTAGGATTGCCAGTAATGCAATGATGAGATCAGTGGAGCGATTAATTGCGATCGCAACTCGACTACCCCGACCAATTCCTAACGTTTGCAGATAGTGGGCAATTTGATTAGCTCGCTGATTGAGCTTTGCATAACTCCAGGGCGTGGAAGCAGTAGTTAACGCGATCGCGTCTGGCGTTTTTTCTACCTGCTCTTCAAACAGTTGTTGGGCACAAATACTGGGGATGGAAATTCCGGTGTCGTTCCACTGCTGAAGCCGTTGACGTTCATCGATGGTGAGTAACGGGATCGTTGCGATCGCTTGGTTTGGATTTTCTGCGATCCCGCTCAAAAGCCGTTCAAAATGCTTGACAAGCTGCTCGATGATATTGGCACTGAAGAGATCCGTGTTGTATTCAAATACGCCGGTAAGACTGTCCGCCGTTTCATACATATCCAAACTTAAGTCAAACCGAGCCGCACTATGGGGTAGCTCCAGCGCTGACACCTGTAAATCTCCAAGGGACACTCCAGACTCAGGTGTGTTGTGGAGAATAAACATCACTTGAAACAGGGCATTATGGCTAAGTTGCCGTTCCAGACCTAGCGCATCAACGACCTGCTCAAAAGGGACTTCTTGGTGGGCAAACCCATCGAGAACCGTTGCTTTGACCTGATTCAAAAGCGCCGTAAAATTCTTCAGCGGCTCAATTTCCGTACGAAAAACTAAGTTATTGACAAATAAGCCGATCAAGTTTTGAATTTCTTGGCGATCGCGATTGGTGACGGTCGAGCCTACACAAAGATCTGACTGTCCCGAGTAGCGGTAGAGCAATACTTTGAACGCACTCAACAGCACCATAAAGAGGGTCGCTTGTTGCTGTTGCGCGAGTTCGCTAAGCTGCTGCGATAACGCTGATGGCAGGGTGAACCTAACTCGGGCACCTCGAAATGTTTGCACTGCCGGTCGCGGGAAGTCGGTGGGCAGTTCGAGTAGTGGGGGGCAATAGGCAAGCTTTTCCTGCCAATAGGTGAGCTGTTTATTTAAGCGTTCAGTTTGCTCTCGCTGCCAAACGGCATAGTCCCCATATTGAATGGGCAGCGGTGCAAGGTGCGTCGGTAGCTCGGTGATGAAGGCACTATATAACACCGCAATCTCTTGCATCAATATCCGCAAAGACCAATAGTCCGCCACGATATGATGCACGATTACCACCAACAAATGATCGTCTGGGGCTAACCGCAATAGTTGACAGCGCAACAGGTTGCCCGCCGTGAGATCAAACGGGTCCGCTAACCAGGACTTTATTTTGGGCGCTAACGCGATTGCAATCGTTTCCTCGGTTTGAACGGTCTCAATTTCAAAGTTGATAACCGGTAACTCAACAGGCTGAGGCGGCTGTAAGATCTGCACCGGATCGTCTTGCTCCAATATGAAGCGCGTGCGCAAACTTTCGTGTCTGGCGACAATTTCTGAGAGGCAGCGCTGGAGTACGTCAATCTTGAGTGTGCCCTGAAGCCTAATTGCGGCGGGAATAGAGTAAACCGTCGATTCCCCCGGCTGGAGCTGCTCGATAAACCACAAACGCTGTTGGGCAAACGATAAGGGAAACTTTGCGATCACAGACTTCGATTCAACGACGTTTGTCGACTGACCACTACCGTTAACCTGCTGTTTTTTCCGGGCGAGCAACTGCGCTAACAGTTCACGCTTCTGCTCGGGAGATAGTTGAGAAAGATCAGGGGGGGATGAAGTCATGACGACACCTCCTGACTGTCGGTAAGCAGTTGGGCTAGCAAATCGTCTACGTCCGCATCGGACAGGGCATCCACATCCACCGCCGAGGAATCTCTGCGGGCGGCAGCGGGTTGGATTTGCTCGGTCACGCTCTCGGGCGGGGCCGATTTTTCAACTAAGGTGGCTTGAGCGGCTGGGGTCATCGCCGCAAACAGTTGCGCAATCGTCAATTCAACACCAAAGGTTTGCCGAAGCTGAGACAAAAGCTGCATGGCTGTCAGGGAATTGCCGCCAACCGTGAAGAAATTATCTTCGATACCGACTTTTTCAAGTTCGAGCAGAGTTGCCCAGAGTTGGGTGATTTGAGTTTCGGTTTCTGTTCGAGGGGCAATATAGGCAGCAGCTGTGTCAAAGATCGGAGCCGGAAGCGCTCGACGGTCTACTTTCCCGTTGGGAGTTAGCGGCAGCATATCAAGGATTTGATAGCGGTTCGGGACGAGATAGCGCGGCAACTTTTGGCTGAGATGTTGCTGTAGGGTTTCGGCAATAGAGGGAGTTTGAGGTGGATTTGCGATCGCTTGCCATTGCTTGCTCCATTCGGCTGCGATCGCGCCGCCGATAAATCCATGCAACGCTTCGTGATTTTCATCAAGATTCAGAAGCTGGGTTAAGCCAGTTGGGTTAAATCCGCCGATGGGGCAGAGCCCTAAATCTAGTTCTGGTGCAATCTGCATCAATAGTTGACTGATATAGCCCGCTTCCAACAGGCAAAAGTCGCGGGCTTGGTCGCCGTAGACTTGGGCGATGCCGTCGGTCCGAGCAATCAAAAAGACACTAAAAGCGCTGTCTTCGTGGAGGGTCTGATGGAGACCGTAAATGTCGGCGTTGGACCGAGTTGGGGTGATCGTTACCAACCGATGTTGTTCAGGATGATAGAAATACCAGCCTGCCGGGAGACCTTGAATGCGCTCTGAGCGGACATGGAGATAGGCTCGAACGGGATACAAACTGCCCGCCGATGCGTAGCGATATTTGGGTAACGGTGAATCGGGAAGTTGATAAGCGCTCAGACCTGCCAGCAGTTCACTAAATTTGCTCAGCTCAATGGGCTGGGTTAGGAATTGGCGATGACTTTGGCGGCGTAGGTAGTCGGCCGGGTTGTGATTAGCTTGCGGCAGGGCAATGATGCTGGTTTCGTCTGCTTCTATATGCGAAAAATCGGACCGAGACTCTTTTAGTGAGAGTTTGGCTAGTGGCTGCTGATGACTATTGGCACTGAGTTCCGGCACCACATAGGCGACCAATTCGGGGGGGGTGCCCACTGCGTCTACGACCGCACCCTTAATAGCGGGATATTGCTGAAGCGCCGTTTCGATTTCGCCCAGCTCTACCCGGAAGCCGTTGATCTTGACCTGAAAATCTTCGCGACCCAAAAATTCCAAATTGCCGTCGGGCAGATAGCGACCCAAATCGCCAGTTTTATAGAGCGTTTCACCAACCGCAAGCGGGCTCGAAATAAACCGGTCCGCAGATAGTTCAGGCTGCTGCCAATAGCCGTTGGCTAACCCCACCCCGCCAATGTAGAGCTGTCCTGGGACCCAAGTCGGACAAGGATTGAGATTGTCATCCAGCACGTACCAAGTCTGATTGGTCAGCGGACGACCGTAGGGAATACTGTGCCAGCTTGGGTCAACGGTGTTGATCGGATACGAGATTGACCAAATTGACGCTTCCGTTGCGCCGCCCAAACTCATCAGAGTTGCAGCTGGGAACTGTTGCTGGAATTGTGCCGGTAACGTGAGGGGAATCCAGTCGCCACTGAGCATCGCTAATCGTAAAGAAGCAGGAGACTCAACGGAAATGTTGGCTAAATCGCTCAACAATAGCTGCATCAATGCGGGCACCGAGTTCCAAACTGTGACTTGCTCGGACGTTAATAACTCCCGCCAGTGAGTGATGTCTTGAGCCTTGGCTGGGTCCGGTATGACAATCGCCGCCCCGGCCGCCAATGTGCCGAAGATGTCGTAAACCGATAAATCAAAGCTCAGTGAAGATAGCGCAAAAATGCGATCGCGTGAATTAACGTCAAATCGCTGATTAATATCCAGCACGGTATTGACCGCCCCGCGATGATCGATCATGACGCCTTTCGGCGTACCGGTAGAGCCAGACGTGTAGATTACATAAGCTAAATCTGTTACCTGCTGTTGCGGGGTCCAAGGCAGTTGAGTGGGTGTAACGGGTGTGATCTGAGCGACGACCTCATCCACCACAATTTGGGTCACAGTAGCAGGAAGCTCCTCTGCGATCGCAGAAGTCAATACGGTTGAAGCATTAGTTGCTTCTAAAAGCTGTACTTTTCGTTCTTGGGGCAGGCTCGGATCAATAGGAACGTAAGCGGCACCCGCACTTAAGATCGATAAGACCGAGATAACCTGCTGCCAGCCTTTTTCGAGGGACACGGCAACGAGCTGATTGGGTTGGACGGGATCGCGAAGGGTTTGGGCAAGTGTAACGACCTGCTGCGCCAGGGTTTGGTAAGTCAGCGTCTGGTTCGGAGTAATTACGGCGATGTTTTGAGGCTGCTGCTGAACTTGCGCAAAAAAGAGTTCGTGCAATAAATCGGTTGGAACCTTGCTCGTGGAATCATTGAGAGCGGCAACCTGCGCCACTGGTGCTAAACGCGGGAATGTCTCCCAAGCAGCGTCTGTTTCGGCTAATTGCACCAAAAATGACCCATAGGCGGAAAACATCTCATCCAGCAGATTCGCCGGGAATAATTCTGTGATCGCATCCCAATTGAAAACTAAGCTACCCGCAATTTCTGAGACTTGATGATCGAGATAGACCTGAGAAGTTTGACTAACGCTATATACGGTTTCAGTTTGCCAGTCAGAATTTTTCGTAGCGGGGATAGGTTGATTCAATGTGCTGGTGAAAACCACCGGCATCAATGCACCCGGACTGCGGTTTTGCTGCTTTGCCAGTTTGCGGAGCACTTCAACCCCGCTAACGGCACGATGATCTAAGTCCTGCCAAAGTTGAGTTTGAAGCCGCTGGGCGCGCTGGGTAAAGGAATCGGTTCCCTGATGATCAATACCCAACAACAGCGACGCGGTGAAATCTCCCACCAGCAAATTCACATCCGGATGCAGCGGCTGGCGATTAAAAAGCGTGAGGTTGAGCGTAAAATCCTTGCGGCGACTCCAGGTGGCGAGAACTTCGGCAAACGCGGCTAAAACAACTCCTGTTGGCGTTAACTGCGCTTTATGGGCTCTCTGTTTGATCGCTTGCCACTTTTGCGGCGACAAGTTTCCACTACGACGCTCAAACCGGGGCGATTGAATTTGGCTCGGTGCGATCGCTAAAGGGAGTTCTGGAGCAGGCGGTAAGGTGTCTAGTCGCTGCTGCCAATAGTCCCGAGCACGAAGATAACTATCGGTTTGCCGGTAAGCCTGCTCTCCGACTACATAATCTCGGAAGCTAAGCGTAATGGGGGTAAGCGTTTCTCCCCGAATGAGCCGTGCCATCTCGCGGGCCAGCAATTGGAAACTCCAAGCATCACCAATCAACACATCGAAACTGACGTAGAAACGAGTTCTGCCGTTGGGGAGCGCGGCTGCTTCGATTTCAAACAGCGGCCATTCTTCCGAGACAAACACTTGATGAGAAAGGCGATCGCGTAAGGCTAAATGTTCGGGGCTAGATAATTCCGCGCTGCTGAGCTGGGTTTGGATGACGGTGTATTCGGGAACGCTTTCGAGAATTTGCTGTTGCCCGTCGGGATTAACCACTACGCGCAGCATGTCGTGACGTAAAATGAGCTGTCGCAGGGCGTCCTGTACTTGTTTTACCGAAATCCCGGCGACTTCAATCTCGCGGTAGCCGTGGGTGCTAATATTGCCCAGTTCAAACGCTTGCGATCGCCCTAACCAATAGGCTTGCTGAATGTCGGTCAAGGGGAATGGTTCAAAGCGATTGGCTAGATCTGCTGTCAACGGTGCTCGAGTTTCTGCGCGGGTCTCTTCGGGGGATGCTGCTGCAATCTGGGCTGCCAGTCCTGCGATCGTGGGTGATTGGAACAGCCAGCGGAGCGGAATTGTACAGTTCAGTGCCCCTTCTGCTTGGGCAATGATGCCGATGGCGAGCAGAGAATGACCCCCTGAGGCAAAGAAGTTATCGTGAATGCCGACAGGTGCATGGGACAAGACCTCACTCCAGATTTCAGCCAGCGTCGCTTCCAAAGCTGAGCGAGGCGCAACGTATTCATCTTGCGTCTGGACGGCGGGCGTCGGTAAACTACGGCGATCAATCTTGCCGTTGGGCAATTGGGGTAGTGTTTCCAACGTCATCCAAACGGTGGGAACGAGGTAGCCTGGTAAGTGTTCTTCTAAATCCCGACGAACGGCCTCTACCCAATCGGTCGGTGCAGAGGCTTGGGCAACTACATAGGCAACTAACGTCTTCTCCGACTCACCCCAGGCAACGGCAACGGCTTCTTGGATAGCGGGATGCTGCTGCAGCGCGTTTTCCACTTCCCCGATTTCAATCCGAAAGCCTCGAATTTTGACCTGATGATCGAAACGACCCAAGAAAATTAAATTTCCATCAGCAGTATGACGAACGCGATCGCCCGTACGATACAGCCGAGCGGGAATTGTTTGACCCGGTGGTGTCCAATCGATAAAAGATGTTTCGGTTAAGTCCGAGCGCTGGAAATAGCCTTGAGCGAGTCCCTGACCGCCCAAATAGAGTTCTCCCGCAACGCCGAGCGGGACCGGCTGTCGATAGGAGTCCAAGACATAAGTCTGAGTGTTGGCGATGGGTTTACCGATGGGAACTGGTGCGTTCGCATCTAAGGCATATTCACTCAGCTCAATCCCTGTTGAATACGTCGTATCTTCCGAGGGTCCATAAAGGTTGTAGATCTGTTGAACCTGAGGAATTGCCCGCAACTGCTCAACCAAACTCACCGGTAGCGCTTCCCCGGCCAAATTCACAGTTTGCACCGAGGTTGCCAGGTCACTTACTTTCAGGAGTTGCCCTAAAACGCTCGGGACAGTATTGATCAGCGTCACCTCGGCTTCATTGGAGAGTTTCGGTAGCGCCAACGCATCTTCCACCAGCACCACCCGACCGCCCCAACTCAGGGGAACAAATATCTCAAATATTGACAGGTCAAAACAAATGGATGTCGCCGCCACAACCCCCGCTAGCTGCTCCGAAGAGAATTCATCTCGCGCCCAGTGCAGCATGGCGACCGTACTTCGATGTGCTATCGCAACCCCTTTGGGTCGTCCCGTAGAACCAGAGGTGTAAATCAAATACGCCAGTCGGTCTGGATCGCGGGGAACGACTACGGGCTCGGCTTTCTCTGGTTGCCAGCTCCCTAAGTCAAGTACTTTCAAGGCAGGAGTATCTGTAAATGCGATCACAGAACCTTCAGTCAACAAAACTGACAGTTCTGCATCTTCGGCAATGAGACGCAGGCGCTCTGCGGGATAAGCCGGATCAAGGGGGACATAGGTGCCGCCAGCTTTGAGGATTGCTAACAAACTGACAATAAGCCGTCCTGTGCGCGGTAAACAGACTCCTACGCGGTGATCGATACCAACACCAAGCTGCTGCAACGTATAAGCGACTTGGTTGGCTTGTTGATCTAGGGCTTGATAGGTCCACTCTCGCTCACCATCTGTTAACGCGATCGCATCCGGTGCCTTCCGCGCCTGCGCCTCAAAGAGCTCATGAATAGTGCTCGTGGGATATTCGCGCTCCGTTTGATTCCAGTCAATGAGCAGCGTTTGTAATTCCGTTTCGCTGAGAAGCGGTAACGCAGAAAGTTTCGCGGCGGGATTTGTCACAATTCCCGCCAGCAGCGTCTGAAAATGCCCGACTAAACGTCGAATCGTTTCAACATCAAATAAATCTTGGTTGTATTCAACTTGTCCGGTAATGCCAGCGGGCGTATCTTGCAAGTTAAACCGTAGCTCGTATTTAGCTTGAGTCTCCCGCAGCGGATACCGCTCCAGCGTCAAGCCATCCAACTCCAACGGCTTGACGTTAGCCTGTTGCAGATCCAGCTTGACCTGAAACAAGGGCATCATCTGACTTAAGTGCCGCTCTGGATTAAGTACCTCTACCAGTTTTTCAAAGGGAAGGTCCTGATGTTTAAGCCCCGCGAGGACGGTTTGACGGACTTGGGCTAACAGATCTTCAAAGCTCGGATTCCCGGTTAAATCATTTCGGAAAACTAGAGTATTAACAAGTAACCCAATCAATCCTTCCGTTTCAGTCCGATCGCGATTGGCGATATCGCTGCCCACGAAAATATCGGTGCTGTGGGTATAGCGGTGCAGCAACACGTTAAATGCCGCCAACAACAGCGTAAAGAGCGTGACTTGATGCTCGTTTGCTAAGGCTTTCAGCGCTTGAGAGGTTTTTAGGCCAGTCTCAACTGATACTTGACCACCGGAGAACGTAGCTACCGCCCCATAATTGCGATCACGGGGCAGATCCAGTAACGGCAGTTCCCCCGCTAATTGAGTCGTCCAGTAATCCGTTTGGGTTTTCAGCTGATTGCCTTGAAGCTGTTCGCGCTGCCAAATCGCCCAGTCTCCATATTGAATCGGCAAGGGCGACAGCGGAGACTCCAGACCTTGGGAAAAGGCGCGGTATAAAATCGTTAACTCCCGCAAAAAGACCCCCACCGACCAGCGATCGCTCACGATGTGGTGAGTTGCGAGAACCAGTAAATGAGTCTCGTCCGCTAACTGAATCAACGCTGTCCGCAAAATCGATTGTGCGAGATCAAAGGGAGAGCGCGTGAGAGATTCAATGGAGTCCTGCGCGGCAACCTTGGGCTTGGCCTGCTGCGATAGATCAATCAACTTCAACGGACGAAAAACCGCTTCATCAATGATTTGCTGAGGCAGACTGTTTTTGCCTAGTTCAAAGCGCGTTCTTAAGGTCTCATGTCGTTCAACTAACCCATTCAAGCTTTTCTCTAGGGCGGAAATATCTAACGGACCTGTCAACTGCAATACGCTTGCGACGTTGTAGGCGGTGTTGTTCGGGTCTAACCGCTGCATAAACCAAAGTCGCTGCTGAGCGAAAGATAGCGGAATTGCCGCGTCGTCAGCCTCGGACCGTCGAGGAATGGACGGAGCAGACGTCGGCACCGCGATGCCTTTTTCCGCCAGCTTCTGCTCGAAAAGGGCTCGCTGTTGAGGGGAGAGACTCGCGAGCTGCTGATAGAGCTGTTCGGTCGATAAAGTCATGACTTATCCTCTCCTAACTGCGTCTGCACTTCTTCGCTCGACAAGCCCTGCACCTCTGCCAACAGCGCCGCCATCGTATCCAGTTCTTCTTCCTTGGGAAGCTGCTTCGCAATGACTGCAGCAATCCCGGCAATGGTGGGCTCGTTAAATAGTAAATTCCGCATCTCAATCGTCACTGGGAACGCCTCCCGCAGTCGCGAGATCACCTGGATCGCCAACAGGGAATGACCGCCTAAATCAAAGAAGCTATCGTCAACACCGACCTTGTCAATCCCCAACAGATCCGACCAAATGGCGGCAATTTTGCTCTCTACCTCATTGCGCGGTGCCACATAGACCGTGGCTAAAGCCGGTCGCTCATGACCTAAAGATGATGCGGATGCTGCGCCAGTCACACTCTCTGCCTGGCGAGATTCGGTATGAATCCACTGGGCGATGCGCTCAGTGAGATCCCCTTTCGACACCACCACTTGACCTGTCGGTGCAAGATTTAAGATCCGCTCTGTTGCTTGCCAAACTTCTTCAGGCGTTAAGGCAAAAGCTTGGAGGGCATTCCCCCAACCGCTGGTGGGAGTTGCTCCTTCTGTGACCGCATCCCAATTAACGCTGTACCATGGCGTTTGTGATCGCAAATTTTGAGCCGCAACCAAGGCATCAATTCCTTGATTAGCGCTGGCATAGGCGGCCAAACCCACGCCCCCAATGACGGCAGCCAGAGAGGACTGTACACAGCAAAAATCTAGACGGAAATCTGTGATCGCAGAAATCAATGCTTGTAGCCGCTTAAGTTTCGTACGGGCGTTGTAATGCCAATGTTCAGGGGTCATTAGCGCAATGGGCGCAGCGGATTGTTCGTTCGTGGTGGGACTGCTCCAGAAAATGCCGTTTAAATCGCCAAACTTGCGCTCAGCTGTCTGTAGAGCGTTTGCGAGCGTAGTCGGCTCAGTTAAATCTAGCAACTGACTGAAAACCTCAGCAGCACCCAGTTCTAACCAGTGCGAATTGGGAAGGGACTCCGCATCTGTCGGCTGCAACAGCACCAGATTGACTTGATGATGTTTGGCGAGACTTTCCGCCCAAACTAGACCAACCCCCGGATCTAACGGTCCCACAACCGCATAAGTCCCACCAGATTTAAGCTTGCGTTTACGTACCGACTCTTCTCCGAGGGTTAGCGCCTCAAAGGTTTGTGCCCAGGGGTAGGACCCTCGGAAAGCGGTCGCAGTGACCGGTTCCGATGTATTCAAATTCTGCCAAAGAGTTTTAGCTAGCTTGGGATGATCTAACTCCACATCAACCTGACGACAGCCAATCGCGGGATATTCTTGACTCACGACCTGACACAGACCGCCTAGAACCGCCTGCTCAGATTGCAAATTTTCTGTACCCATCACCTCAAAGGCGCTGGAAGACAATACCGCAACACTCAACGGCGGGGATCCCGACTGCCCACTCCAAGTTCTAAACAGATTCAACAGCGTCATGAACTGCGTTTGCGCTGCCTCCTGATCCAAGCCCCAGGCATACACCAAATTGGTTGGCGTAAGCTCTCGCTCAGCTAAATCGCTCCAGAGCGCCTGATAGCTATCTGGCTCAGACGGATTCACGCTAAATTCTCGGTAGCCTAACTGCTCAAACCCCTCACCTCGGCGGACCGCAAACAGGTCTTGCCCCGCCTGCTCGATCTGTTCCCCTAGGCTTTCCCCTAAACCTTGCTCATCAGCAAACAGTATCCATACCGGGCGTTCTGTGGGATGCGATCGCAAAGTAGTGAATTGCGGCTGTCGCTTCCAACTTGGAACATAAAACCACTTTTCTAATGGCTGAATTTCGGTCTCGTGAGGGACCGTTGAATTGAGTTGAGTTGACTCCAAGTCCACCCAATATCGTTGCCGTTCAAAGGGATAAGTCGGTAGCGGGATTCGTCGTCGCGGTTGTGGATGGAATTGCGCCCAGTCAACATCAACGCCGGCGCTCCAAAGCTGGCCGGCTGCAGTCATCAACTGTTCAACTTCCGCTTCCGGTTGAGTCGTCGCCGTTTTCGGGTGAGGCAAACTGTTGACCGTTGGAACTGGCTCGCGGGAAGTAAACTGCTGTCGCGTCAGCGTTGTTAACGTCTGTCCCGGTCCGACTTCAAGTAGTACCGGCTCACTCAAGCCCAGAATTTCAGTAATGCCTTCCGTGAAGCGTACTGCCTGCCGCGCTTGCTGACCCCAATAGGCCGGGTCGGTTGCCTGTTCGGGCGTAATCCAAGTGCCGGTAATGTTGGAGATAAACGGAATGCTCGGTGCCTGGAGTGTAAATTTGCTCACCGCTGTTGCCAACGGTTCAACCACGGGGTCCATCATAGGCGAATGAAATCCGTGTGACGTATGCAACCGTCGCCAGTTGATTTGCAAAGCATCGAGTTTGGTCTGGAAGTTTGTGATCGCAGATTCTGTTCCAGAGACGGCGGTTAACTGGGGAGCGTTAGTCGCGGCGAGGGTTAACTCATCCGAGAGCAGCGGCGAGAGTTCAGCGGCCGGCAACATCACCGATAACATGGCACCAGTGGGCTGTTGCTGCATCAAACGACCCCGGAGACTAATTAATTCCAAGGCAGCGGGCAGTTCAAATACACTCGCTAAACAAGCCGCCACATATTCCCCGAGGCTGTGACCCAGCAATGCAACCGGCTGTAAACTCCAGTGCTGCCAAAGCTTCGCCAACGCATATTCCACGGCAAAAATAGCGGGCTGAGTGTTTTGGGTTTGAGTGAGCGCTGGATGAGCCTTCTGATCGCTATAGCCCAGCAACTCCAACAACGGGACTTCTAAATGATCGGCTAATATGTCCGCGCATTGATTGATGGTCTCCCGGAAAACAGGCTGAGTTTGGTAAAGCAGTCGTCCCATGCCGGAATATTGACTGCTTTGACCCGGAAAGAGAAAGACCAAACTAGGGCTCTCGAAATGAGGTGAGCTGACATACGGGACTGACAGCTTTTCCTGAGCCGTTTTGCAATTCCTAGCGACTAAACTCCGCCGATAGCTAAATCCTTGGCGACCGAGTTGGAGTGTATAGGCCGCGTCGGCTAAATGAACGTCTGGGCTTTGTTTAAGATAGCCGTGAAGATCCGTTGCAGCGGTGTCTAATGCAGAGGGTGTTTTCGCGGACAGTAATAAGACTTGAGGTTGATTGCTGTTTTCACTTGCGGAAGTCCTTATCGCCGGCGCTTCTTCTAAGATGACGTGGGCATTACTGCCGCCAATACCAAAAGAACTTACCCCTGCCCGCCGCGGCGTATTTTCTGGAGATGCCCAGTCAGCCAGCTCCGCATTCACATAAACCGGGCTCTGGTCAAACTCAATCTTGGGATTAGGCGACTGATAGTGTAAACTCGCAGGAATTTGCCGATGTTTCAGCGCCAGCACCGTCTTGATTAACCCTGCAATCCCCGCTGCCGCATCCAAATGCCCGATATTCGTTTTTACGGACCCTAAAGCACAGAAATTTCTGCGATCACAATTAAACGCCTGAGTTAAGGACGCGATCTCAATGGGATCGCCCAGAGCCGTTCCGGTTCCATGAGCCTCGATATAGCCAATACTTTCCGGCTCAACTTCCGCCATCGCTAAAGCCGCCTGAATCACTTCACGCTGACCTTCGATGCGCGGAGCTGTATAACTAACCTTTAAATTTCCGTCATTGTTAATCGCAGAGCCTTTGATGATCGCATCGATCGTGTCCCCGTCTGCGATCGCATCTTCCAAACGCTTTAAAACAACAATCCCGACGCCGTTGCCGCCTACGGTCCCTTCAGCCTGCGCATCAAACGCCCGACAATGCCCATCGGCGGCGTAAATACTGCCCGGTTCTGCGCGATAGCCCAACTGCTTCGACACTGCCACCCCGCCAGCCAGTGCCAGATCACACTCCCCACTTAACAACGCTTGACAGGCCAGATGCACCGCAACTAAAGAAGAAGAGCAGGCCGTCTGCACCGCCAAACTGGGTCCTTCGAGGTTGAGCTTATAAGAAACGCGGGTCGTGAGAAAGTCTTTATCGTTGCTGACAAATAGCTCGTAAGGACTGACGCTGTCACGAATTTCGGGATTGCCATACAGATTCAACAGGTAGCCGTTCATCCCCGCACCACCGTAAACTCCAACGCTCCCTTGGGTGCAGCCCGGTCCATATCCGGCGGTTTCTAGCACGGTCCAGGCCGTTTCCAAAAACAAACGCTGTTGCGGATCAAGTAGTGCCGCCTCTCGGGGACTAAAGCCAAAAAAGTTCGCATCAAAGCGATCGCTGTCTTCAAGTTTGCCACCTACTTTGATGTAGTTAGGATCGGCTAATGTTTTCTGCGAGACTCCTTGGGCTAAAAGATGCTCATCAGTTAGCGGCGCAATCGACTCAACCCCTTGAATAAGATTCTGCCAAAACTCAGTTACAGTGCTGGCACCCGGAAATTTTCCGGCCAGACCGATGATGGCGATTTCCAGACCTGTGTTCGCGGCAACCGTCATGAGTCCTACTCTCCTCTCCCTTGCTTGCTATTTTGCCGCTGCTGGCGACGTTGCTGTAGCCGTTGCTTGCCCGCGTCTAATACTTCTGTCCGCCCATAGCTGTGACCGGCAGGCTCTAAGGTGTCCCCCTGATGCTGGGAGATAAACGTCGCTAACGTCCGTAGAGTGGGATATTGAAACAACTGCATCAACGATAAGTCTACTTCTAGCCGTTCACGAATCTGACTCTGGGCATTCACCAACAGCAATGAATGTCCCCCCGCTTCAAAAAAGTTGTCATGAACGCTAATTGCATCCCGTTGGAGCAGCGAGCGCCAAATATCCGCCAAGGTCCTTTCGACGCTGCTTTGTGGCCGATTAATCACGCTCACGGATTGCGTCTGCGGCTCCGGCAGGGCGTTGCGATCAATCTTGCCGTTGGGGGTGAGTGGAAACGCTTCTAACACCTGATAGGCACTAGGCCGCATGTAACTAGGCAGCCGAGTGCTTAATTGTGATCGCAAACTATTTTCTAGTGTTTCGGCGGTCCCCTGCTTGAGGGTCAAATACGCCACCAGTCGCTGGGTTTCCGGCGTATCGCCACGAACGACGACCACCGCTGTTTCCACGTCCGCTTGTTCTGCGATCGCAGCTTCTATTTCACCCAGCTCGATCCGGTAGCCCCGCAACTTGGTTTGCTGATCCAGCCGTCCAAGATAGTCCAACGTGCCATCTTCCCGGTAACGAACTCGATCGCCGGTTTTGTAAAGTCGCTTGGTGGGCGCCAAGGGGTTTGGGATAAACCGCTCAGCTGTTAAATCCTCTCGCTGCCAATATCCAGGCGTTAGCCCCTCTCCGCCAATATGCAGTTCTCCCGCAACGCCAACAGGTACCGGTTGATGCTGAGTATCCAATACACAAAACTCGGTATTATCCAGCGGTGCCCCGATCGGCACAGTCCCACCTGTAATGAGCTCCAACGTCAACGGCAACGCCCCCGACCAAATGGTCGTTTCCGTCGGACCATAAACGTTCCACACTGTTTTAACTGCGCGAATCAGCTGCTCGGCAAGCTGTCCATCGAGGGTTTCCCCGCCACAAAGAACCGTCAAATCCTGCTGCCCTTCCCAGCCACTGCGCATTAAGAGTCGCCAAGTCGCGGGCGTCGCCTGCATAAAGTCGACGCTTTGGGCACTTAATTGACTCATCAACTGCTGGGCATTACGATTATCTGTTGCCAGAATTACTTCCCCGCCGGAAATCAGCGGCACAAACAGCTCTAATGCCGCAATATCAAACGCCAACGTCGTTACCGCCAATAATGTCTGACCCGGTTGGAAATTCAGGCGTCGTTGCATTGCCCGCAGCAAGTTGCTCAAATTGCGGTGCGTAATCGGTACCCCCTTCGGCTGACCGGTACTGCCGCTGGTGTAGATTAAATAGGCACGATCATCGAGAGAAGACTCGTATTTTGGCGGTGTGGTCGGTTGATCCGCTAAAACATGAGCAACCTCAGACAAGTTAAGCCGCTGGACGTCCGGCGTAAACGCCAAAGACTGAGCAACCTCATCACAAATTAAATAGCGAACCTCAGCATCTTGGGTCGTATACGTCAGTCGAGCAATTGGATAACTCGGATCAAGCGGTACATAGGCACAGCCTGCTTTCAGGATACCGAGCAAGCTCACCACCATCATTTGTGATCGCAAAACGCATAGACCGACATTGTCCCCAGGCTGAATGCCTTGACTTAATAGGTAATGCGCTAGCTGATTAGACTTCTGTTCCAAATCTCGGTAGCTTAACGTCTGTCCCTGGTACCGAACTGCGATCCCAGCAGGCATTTTAAGAGCTTGTTTTGCGATGAGCTGTTGAACACAAATTAAGGGGTCTTCAACGAGTGGCCCTTCGCCAAAGGATCGAAGCTGTTTTTTCTCCCCGGCAGATAGAATCGACAGATCCTTAAGGGTCAGACTCTCTGAGGTGGCCAGGTCCTGTAACAAGACTTGGAAATGTCCTAGGAGCCGAGCAATCGCCTTAGATTCAAAGCGTTGCGGGTCGTATAAAGCTTTGAGTTCAAGAGACTCACCCACAAATGCATACAGCGTCAACGGATAGTGGGTTTGCTCGGTGATTGCCACCTCCTCCAGCGCTAACCCACCAATAGTTTGCCGAGCTGCCAGAGGATAATTCTCAAAAACCACCACGCTTTCAAATAGCGGCTGCGTTTGCGGAAGTTCGCTCAGGCGCTGAATGTCCACCAAGGGCAGATGCTCATGGGCTTGTCTAGCCAAAAGGCGCGTCTGCAAGTCCTGTAGCCACGCCACCACCGGTTTGTCCGGGTCAACTTTCAGACAGAGCGGCAGCGTATTAATAAATAAACCGACCCGTCGCTCCATACCGCCCAGACTCGGGGGACGACCGGCCGAGACGACACCAAACAAGACGGACGTTTCTCCGCTGTAAACACTCAATAGTTTACCCCAAGCCCCCTGCACTAAGGTACTCAGAGTTAAGCGCTGAGTCTGCGCAAAGGTCTTGAGCTGTTGGGTCAACTCTGCCGACAAATTTAGTCGCTGAGTACCCACCTCCTGAGAGGCAACTCGCTCATTAACATTACTGTGATCGATGCCCAGGGGAGTCGGTGCTTTGATCCCGGCTAACTCTTGACACCAAAAAGATTTAGCGGTGTCATGATCCTGCTTTTGGAGCCAGGCTATATAGTCGCGATAGGGTAGCGCTGGAGGTAAGGGCGGCATGGCTACATCGCAAGCCTGTTGATAAAAAACTAGCCATTCTTTCAAGAGCGTCGGCAAGGACCAGCCATCAAGCAATAGGTGATGATGAGTCCAAATAATGCGATCACAAGTTTCACTCAGACGAATTTCAGTTAAGCGCATCAACGGCGCGGATTTAACATTAAAGCCCTGCTGTCTATCGCTCAGCAGAAATGTATTGAGGCCTTTTTGTTGCTGTTGTGGGTCGAGGTCTCGCCAATCTAACCATTGAATGGGTAGCGAAACCTGTTTTCCCACTGCTTGAATGGGCGTCTTGAGCGTATCCCAAACAAATGCGCTCCGCAAAATACTATGACGCGCCATCAGTTGCTGCCACGCTTCCGCAAACGCCTCGCGATTCAAGTTCCCAGTCAGGGTATAGCTCACCTGAATGATGTATACGCCCGACTCTGGTCCATAGAGGCTATGGAACAGCAACCCTTGTTGGGTTGGTGACAGGGGATATAAGTCCTGAACAGCAGACTGGCGATTGGCGGGGCTCATGAGGAGACCTCCTGCTGATCAAAGAAACTGATCTGACCCAAGACCGCATCTAGCTCGTTGTCGTCTAATTCCACCAAATCAAATTCTGAGGCCGTTCTGTCATGGGAGGTAGAGGATGATGTGTTCTCGGTTTCGATCGCTTGCAGTAACTGTTTCAGCTGCTCGCCATAGACTTCTGCTAGCTGCATCGTTCCCTGGCGTGATCGCAATTTGGGATCAAACGACCAGTCAACCGTTAGCTGTTCATGTTCGATCCAGGCATTGATTTCTAGGGGATGAGCCGGTCGATGGTCCGGCGCAACGTTAGGTGCCAGTACCGGTAAGCGCTGAAAATCGGTTGTTGCGATCACATTTAGCTGCCCGAGATAATTGAAGCTTACTGGCGCTTGGGAGGCGAGTTCTTCCCGTTTTTTCAGATAGCGCAACACCCCATAGCTGAGACCATTGTGGGGCGTCTGCTGAACTTGCCCATGAATCGTTTGAACCCGCTCCAAAGGCAGCTCGTTTGCATTCAGGGTTAAATACACGGGATAAAGCGCCGTAAACCAACCCACCGTCCGAGAGAGATCAAGGTTTTCTGAGAAGCGACCATGGCTTTCGAGATCCACTAACAGCCCCGATTGTTCTGTTTGAGACATCATGGTTTGAACCAAGGCCGTCAACAACAGCGCTGTGATCGAA
Organism: Cyanobacteria bacterium P01_H01_bin.15; assembly: GCA_038750375.1. GTDB lineage: Bacteria > Cyanobacteriota > Cyanobacteriia > Cyanobacteriales > JAAUTE01 > JAAUTE01. The sequence continues at coordinate 480 of JBCDHF010000016.1, read as the reverse complement.
GCCGCGTTTTCTACGGTCCCTGCTAATAAAAGCGCCTGTGTCTCCGCCGGAGAAAGCGTAATCTTAACGGGTTCACAACTGCGAGCTTCTGGGGAGTCGATAGGCAGTAATGACGGAATTTGAGCGACTCCTTGCCAATAGTCGGCATCTACAGCCATTTCAGCGCTATTGGCTAATTCTGTTAACGCGATCGCCCACTGCTGATAGGAATGGGTTTTCGCGGCTAGCTGAATGGGCAGCGCCAAGATTGCTTGACTATATGCCTGCTGTAGATCCTCTAAGAGAATCCGCCAAGACACTCCATCAATGACCAAATGATGCACCACGATCATCAACTGAGCCGATCTTGCTTTCCCCAGGTCAAACGCACAAACCTCCAACACTGGACCCACGACAAAATCCAGACTGGTTTGTAAGCGCTGGGCGTGATTAGCTAAAGCTCTGCGTTGGTCATCAGTTGATAGTTTTGATAAGTCAATC
>JBCDHF010000015.1:0-22233 GCA_038750375.1 Cyanobacteria bacterium P01_H01_bin.15 | reverse complement strand
TTATAAATCTCTCCGGACGTCTTTTCATCGGACAAAAAAAACCGGACGCCCATAATCGCCAAGGTGAAGACTACGACTTCATAGATTGTGTCATAGAGACGATTGCGAAAAATAATCCCGGAAACCGCATTGGTTACCCCCGTATCTTCGACCACCAGCTCAAAATTTGAGATGGCAGCAGTCGTGACGACTGGATCAGACAGCACCAGCATCTTGATATAAAACACCACACTGGCAGCAATATAAACCCATCTCATGACTGCACCTCCAGGTGTTCAGGAACCGATTTTTCTGTTGGCGATTTTGCGATCGCAAGTTCTCGTAATTCTAAATCCACGGGAGTATCCGCTAAGCTACCCTGCAAAATGCGATACAGCCGCGGAATGCGTGTTTGCAGAGAGTAAGTGAACTCTGTGGTGGAGTTTTCGCTGTGCAAGATACCATGAACGTCCCGACGAACCAATGCCTCATCCAACGCTTCCGGGGTGTCTAGAGTGACTTGCTCGATCCGCACATGATGAGAATTCAACGCTTTGCGAGCAGCAGCCAATATTTGCTCATAATCTGTGGAAGAGGCGGGAGTCTCGAGTTCAGAGCTCAAAACACCCAGACGCATATTCATTGAAGAACGAACTGCGATCGCGTAGAGCGTAATTGACAGCATGGTTCCAACGAGAGCTTCGGTCAAAGCCACATCTGCACCGCCGAATAGGGCATAAACTAATGCGGCGACTGCACCTAAGACGCCTCGCAGCACAAGAGCATGATAGGGATTATCTTGAATGACTAAAATTCCGGCCGTTATCGGTAGCAATAACGCGATCGCAGCCATGTAAATGTTCTCAGTCATGACGCCCTCCACTGACGCAATAGGCCAACACGTAACCCAGAATCGTATTCCACAACGCTAATGAGACCAGCGCTAACAGCAACAGTGGCCATTCTCGGGGAATCTTACAGAGCAGACCCACAATAATGCTCATGGAGCCTAACGTATCTGAGACCGATAAACTGTGGAGTTTGAATAACACAGATCGTTCGCCAATCAGCGGCCAAGTGCCCCAAAACCAAAACAGCAGACCTACGATAATACAAACCGTACTAAAAATATCAATAACAATATTCATCCGACCTGATTAATTCGCTTAATAACGTGGGCTAACAACATCAATGCAGCATTTCCGAGAGTGAGAATTAAAACTCCGACGACTCCAATCATCCAGTCGTCTCGCAGAATAGAAATCACCAAAATCATGATGGAAGTTTTGGTGGAAATACTGGCAAACGCAAGAATCGTCTGCCAAATGTCCTCGTCCTGCCAGGCTTCATAAATGGGAATGAGTAAAGCCAAGATCATCGCAATCACAATCCAGTTCATGTCTGCTTCCTCCGCTGCACCCGGTGAACTTCGTACCAGCCGTCTTCGTTATACTTGACGACAATCGTTTTTGGCGTAAACGTAATCAGAAAAATATCGAGAAAGATCAGACCCGGCGTGCGATTTGCCTTAACTCGCTCAATCGTAATTTCTTCTTCGTTATGAGGGCGAAAGATCAGCTCAAACGCTTCGATATATGCCGTGGGAATCGCCACCACAATTTCCCAGAGAACATGGAGCCAGTCTCGAAGTTGGGTGGGTGAGGGTTTGCGCCCCGGCAAAAGTAGGGCAATGGCTAGCCCAATCAAAATGTTGGCCGGACTAATGTCAGCCGTTAGCAATAGCCAAATCCCTAGCCGCAAGAATAAATTTAAATAGCCAATCATGCCAACACCATCCAGAAGAGCGCCGTTAACGTTAAGCCCATCACCCCACTCAAATGTTCAATCTTCTCCCATACGCTTGGCAGTTTTATATTTAAATGCTTGATGATAAGTAGGTAGGTCAGCCAGCCTGCACCAATGATTAACAAAGGCTTGACCGTATTTTTAAGCGTGTAGGCTTCGAAATAGATTGCATTTGCCAAAACCAGTCCTCCTAGCAATAGCCCTATTGCAGCCCAGAAACCAGTCTTGAATTTGCTGACGTCGACTTTCCCATGAGGCAGAAAAATAAACTTCGCGAAGGAAATTGCGGTTCCCAGGGCTGCAATGTTCATCCCCACCACTTGCCATGGTTCTAGATTTTCGGTGGTTAATACCTTCGCACCAAACCCTGATAATAAGGGGAATCCGGAGATTGAAAAACTTGCGATCGCAAGGGCAACCCAGACCGGTGTCGGCAGGGTCATGGACTTCAATGCCTTGATATTCCGACTAGGTAAATTTCCGGCAATGAGGAAGAGTGCCGCTTTGACGAGCCCGTGGGTCAGGGCATAAAACCCCCCGACTTCAGGCGCAGCCAACACAAACCCCAACTGCGAAATGGTATGAAACGCCAACATCCGCTTGGTGTCTTTAGCGAACACCGCATAGCCAACGCCCAAGAGTGCTGTGCAGACGCCCAACAGTCGCACGATGTCATCAAGTTCCGGCATCAAGATCGCACATTGAATCAACGGGTAAATCCCGGTTTTGACGACAGCCCCGGACAGTAGAGCGGATACTGGCGTGTCTGATTCTGCATGGGTCAAGGGCAGCCACAGCCCGGAGACAAATACGCCGCCTTTAGTTAGAAGACCAAGAAATATTAACGCGATCGCTTCAACGGGAGCTTCGGTAATGCTCGTCAGTGCGAATGACCCACTGGCTTGATAAACCAGGATGGCTCCGAGCAGATAAAACAGCATCACTACGTTGCTGACAAATAAGTAGCGAAGCCCCACCCAAATAGAGCGATCAGTTCGAGGGTAAGCAATCAGCAAAAACGCCGCAATACTGAGAACCTCAAACGCCACATAAAGACTGATAAAGTCTGCACAGATAAAAACCGCATTGACACTACCATGCAGAATAATAACCTGGGTGTAGAAAAAGCTACTGCGATCACTTGCCCAGCAATAAAATAGAACTGCGATCGTTACCAACGCATTGGTCAGAATAAAAAAGCCGCTGAGTTCGTTAACCTCTAAAGAGACCCCAAAACTATCCAGCAGGGTTAGGGAAATCTCGGTTGCGGTAAACAACTCCCAGCATCCATACGCCAAAGACAAGATGGAAACGCCGAGGGCTAAATGGCGAGAGATTCGGGGTATTAAGTAAATTCCAAACCCCACAAAAAACGGCAGGGCACTCCAAATAATAGTGAGTTCTCTCATTAGCTGTTGCTCCGCTCAATCTCTTCTGTATCGAGGGTCGGGTGGTTGCGAGCGAGCTTCATGACCCCTACCAACATCAACGCCTGTATCGAAAAGCCAATGACAATCGCGGTTAGAATCACCGCTTGAGGAACGGGATCCGCATATTCTGTCAAGCCTGGACCGTTTTTAATCGGAGTAAAAAGCCCTGTCCGAGAAGCCACGAGCACATAGAAGGCTATGACGCCGGTACTCATCACATCCATCGCAATGATTTTCATCATCAGATTGCGTTTAAGGATGATCCCGATAAAGCCAAACAGAACGGTGGCGAGAATAGCAGCGTCAAACAGAGACATGGCGTTCGATAGCAGACGTTGAAGAGAGGTGAATTGGATAAAGCCTATTCGGCTGGGGACGGAACCGACTCAACCGGTTCCATTGATTCAGAAGAATCAGGTGCATTCAATACGGCTTGCAACATGGGCGGTGCTAAGAAGGTAGTTAGAATGACCATCGTGATAATGGCGGCTTCCAACGGCTTGTCCAAGACGCCACTGGCCGAGCCAATCCCGGCAAACACTAAGCCCACTTCACCACGAGGAATCATGCCGACCCCAATCGCTAAGCGGTTGATACCCGGCTTGCCAAAAACACCCCAGCCCGCAACGACTTTGCCGACAATGGCAACTACCATCAAGAAGGCAGCAATGGTTAATCCCGTGCGGTTCTCCGGCACGATAGGATTTAGTACCGCTAAGTCAGCCTTTGCACCGACCGTGACGAAAAAGATAGGAACCAGGATATCGGCAATAGGCATGACCTGCTGATCGAGTTCTTTGCGCTTATCGGTTTCGTCCAGCACTAAGCCAGCTGCAAATGCCCCTAGAATCGCTTCGAGGTGAATGGCATTAGCTAAAAACGCCATGACCAAAGCAAAGGAAAATGCCGGAATCAGAAGAGCGCCCCGAGTTTGCAACTTGTCTGCGATCGCAACAAAGGATTGGTTGAAAAACTTACCGAGCAGGATCGCCCCTAACAGGAAGCTGCTAGCGCTGATGATTAGAACAACAACATTCCATAAGTCAACGGTGCCGGTTTTAGCCAAGCTTGCGACGACGGCTAACACAATGATGCCGAGGACGTCATCAAAGACGGCTGCACCTACAATAATTTGTCCTTCCGGAGATTTGAGATGACCGAGCTCAGAAAGCACTTTAGACGTGATTCCGATACTGGTTGCCGTCAGCGCCGCCCCCGCAAAGATCGCTGGAATTAAAGGCACCTGGAAGATAGCGACTAAGCCCACCGTCCCCAGTAAGAATGGCGCGGTGACTCCCACAACAGCAACCGATGCCGCTTGGATGCCCACCTTGCCCAGCTCGCGGAGATCGGACTCTAAGCCGATTTCAAAGAGTAAAACAATGACTCCGAGCTCAGCAAGAATCTCAATAACTTCACTTTGGGTGGCGAAGATCTCCGTGACGGCTTCAGGACTCAAATCCCCTAACCATTGCAGCGCGGTCATGATGCCAGAGTCAGCAGCGGTCGCACCGGTTTCTGGAAAGACCAGCAGTTGAAAGGCGGATGCTCCCACAACGACACCTCCAACCAGTTCACCCAAAACGGGCGGTAAATTCAATCGCTTGGAGAGCTCTCCCCCTAACTTACTGGCGGCATAAACCACGACTAGGGCAAATAAGACCGCCATTAATACGTAGCTTTTATTCTCCGCACTCGGGACTTCCGCCAGTAACGGCATTTCCCAAATATCGATGCCAGGCATCATTAACGCACTATGAAATAACTCCAACATGTATTAATCCTCTCAACTTCTGAAATGATCAGCAGCTCACTTTCTAGAGGGAAGCTCTCGTTGTGAGTACTGGTGGGGAAGAATCCTTTGAGCAATGGCGTTTACGATATCGATGAGGTTTTCCATCGGTTGCCACCGCTCTTTTAAACCTTGCGTTTCTTTCATCAACGAAAAGCCGCGAGGTTTGCTCTTCCCCAAGTCGTTACAGGCAATTATTTAATTCCAGCGGGCCCGACGCTGTAGCCAGACGGCTCCGATTGTGGTCAATAAAATTTGGACCGTAACGGGCGCGATCACCAATCCCCATAAGAGGCTCAGAGCTCCGGTGCCATAAATTGCGATCGCAAGCACCTCATCGTTGGCTGGGCACCGTCTTCCTAGAAGTACTAGTACCCCAGCCAAATTCAACAACAGTAACCAAGTCATAACTCAGTCTCAAACCGAATAAGAGCGGGCTTAAAGTACAGCGGAGGAACTATTCGTTCCCGCCTCAGCACCAATCGGCACCATGCCTAAGGTCTCAGTGACGGCCGCTTTAAGTGCATCGGTCCGATCTAAGTACAGTCGATCATGGGAAACGATACTGAAGACATTCAGCTTCTGTAGACGGCGCTTGGTCTGCCCTGCTGCCCCCACAATGTAGACCGTGCGCTCTTTCTCGACGGCTTCTTCAATGGCGTTCTCCAAGGTCAGGGAAGCCGTAACACCCAAGTGAGGAACTTCAGTCAGGTCAAAGACAATCGCATCACATTCGCCAATTGCATTGTGCTCTCGGGAAATCGCTTTGGCAACACCGAAGATCATGGGTCCACTCAATTGGAATAGCAAAACACGACCGTCTGCCTCATCCAACCAGCGCTTCTCTTCCGGATTTAGGCGAATGTCATCATCTGCATCCGTGATAGCTTGAACGGAGTTGGACTGTAGCTGGCTCATGCGATCAATCGTCAAGACGTTAGCGACAAAGATGCCGATACCGACTGCAGTAATCAGGTCTACTAAAACGGTGACAATAATGACCCCGTACATGATTAGCGCACCCTTCAGCGAGATTTGATGTGCCCGCTTCAAAAAACCCCAGTCAATAATGTCAATACCAACTTTAAGTGCAATACCGGAAAGAACCGCCAGGGGAATCTGGGACGCGAGGCCCGAAGCACCCAGAATAACCACAAGCAAAATCAAGGCACGAATTAAACCAGACAAGGCAGTCCGACCGCCCGCTTGAATATTGACAACGGTGCCCATCGTGGCACCAGCGCCAGCAATACCGCCGAACAGACCGGAAACGAGGTTTCCTAACCCCTGACCAATCAATTCTTTATTGGAGTTGTGCTCAGTACGAGTCAAACTATCTGCCACAACGGAAGTTAGGAGCGCATCAATACAACCCAACATTCCGAGAACAGCGGCATCAACAAACATTAGTTGCAACTTGTCAGGGCTGAAAGTCGGCATCTGAATCGCCGGTAGCGTTGCAGAAATTTCACCAATGCGGTCCAGGTTACTGCCGGAAAAAACAACCAAAGAAAGAATGGTTCCCACAACCAGCGCAACGAGCTGCGGCGGAACAATTCGCTTAAACTTGGATGGCATAAACCAAATGATTGCAACCGTTATCGCGGCTAATACCATCGCCGACGGTTGTATGTTGGCAATCAGTTCTGGTAACGCTTTGAGGGTTCCAATTACACCGCCCTTGGGTATCGACTGACCCAAAAAGGGACCAATCTGCAAAATCACCAAGATAATTCCAATTCCGGACATGAAACCCGAAATAACAGTGTAGGGCATCATGGTGACGTATTTACCGAGTCGCAGCGCTCCAAAAATCATTTGGAAAATGCCCGCCAACATGACAACGGTAAATGCCATTGCCATCCCATTTTCAGGATCCGACGCAGTTAAATTTGCAATAACAGCGGTCATAACGACCGTCATCGGACCGGTCGGTTCAGAAATTAAAGTGGGTGTACCCCCAAAGAGAGCGGCGAAGAAGCCAACCAGAACTGCACCCCAAAGACCAGCTGTCGCGCCAGCACCGGAGGCAACACCAAAGGCAAGGGCCATTGGCAAGGCAATAATTGCAGCCGTGACCCCGCCAAAAAGGTCACCTCGCAAATTGCGGAAGTGTATTTTATTAGTGATTTGCATAGTCAGAGCACCTGACAGTTAGTTGAAAGAAAATGGAGGGAGGGAACTTACGAGATCAATACGCATAGAGATTTCGAAATCTTGGGAATCTGCCGGTTCATTAATGAATCACAGTCTTTGTATCGCCAAAAATCTATGGATCGAACTTTTATCATTAGAATTAGTCTACAGGTACGACTGTAGCTAAGCAAAGTCAGTGAAACTGATTATTATTTATAGAATTGAAAAGTATTGCTTATCAATCACACTTTTCAGAACAAGACAACCGATCTTTCACCTAATCGGGAGATGTATTTGATCGCACAACCTGGGCTTTTTTGAAGATCATCTGCTCAGATGTCAAGAGAGGTGGCTCATTCAATATCTGGTTCGCAGGTATTTATTGATAGAGATCTATTGTCTGTAAAATTATTGGCGCTTGCGGGCTTTCCAAGTTCCGCCATAGCGATAGTCAGGGTTTTGGTGACTGACCTCAGCCCAACAAGCGGGACAAATCAAATGCCATTGGTCCGATTGATCGAATTGCACACGATAAGCTGTCCGCATTAATTTTTCACAGCGATCGCAAGATTTCGTCCTCTCTCTTTTCGGCATAGCTGACGGTTTAGTGGTTGGAAAATGACAGTAAATATAGGACTCTCGTCAAATTGCTTGAGATATTCGAAATTCTGACTTGCTAATGGTCGAATCTGCGGATCCGTCAAAAAGAAGACAAAACATGAGTTAGCTCTCAATCCATAATCTCTATTGAGTATGTGATACTTAAGTAAAATTTTAGAATTTTGCTGGGTGGACGCAGTCTAAAGCGGAGGTCATTATGCCCAGCCCCAATGAAAGGTCTTCTTCTGTAATAGTTCGAGCGCCTGAGCGACCCGCGCCGACGGCACCCTCAATCGAATCCTCTCGATCTCCTTGGGCGGCGCTGTTGGTGGGTGTCTTGCTCTTGGGTGGCGGCATCTACATCGGTAGATTATTGCCGCCACCGTCTATTGAGTCTGCGGCGATAAACGTTGAAACTAAACCCGAACCCCCGCCTCGTCCCGTGGAGACCCTAATTTTGACTCGTGGGGGTAGTGAACAACAAGTTCAGCTCATTGGTCAAATCGAACCCAGGAGTCGAGCAATGGTAAGACCTCAAACGGATGGCATTGTGCGTCAGATAAGGGTGCAGCCGGGCGATCGGGTACAAGTAGGGGAGCTTTTAGCCGTCCTAGATGATGCCGATCAACAATTGGCGCTACTGCAAGCCCAAGCCCGTTTAGTCGAGGCCAAAAGTGTATTAAGTCGTTTGACCACCGGAACTCGACCAGAAATAATAGCTCAACGCCAAGCGACCGTTACCGCGGCAAAAGCTCGCGAGGCGGAAGCGTTGGACAATTTAAACCGTACCCAAGAACTCGTCGAAGCGGGAGCCCTTTCTCAGCGAGTCCTAATTGAAGCGCAAACGCAACTAGATGCGGTGAAGGGTGAGCGTTTAGAAGCGGCGGCGACCTTAGCAGAAGCGGAAGCCGGGCCCCGAATGGAAGACATTGAAGCTCAGCAAGCAGTGGTGGCCGCGACCCGATTTGCTGCCGAACAGGCGCAACTCGTCCTAGAGCGCACCCGCATTTACGCCGGTAAATCGGGCATTGTTCAAGAGCGTTTAGCGAGTGTTGGTGATTATCTAGAAATTAGTGATCCGCTGCTGACCCTTGTAGACAGCAATCAGCTAGATATTTTTCTAGAAATCCCCGAAGACTTGAGCGGTCAAGTCAATCCAGGGATGCCCGTCACCCTGATGAGTCGAGCACTGCCAGGCTGGCAGTTGACGGTTCCCATCAACAGCACCCTCCCCGTTGCCGATGCCACCTCGCGTCGTCAACAGGTCCGTATTCAGTTAGATGCCGCTAACGCAATGCTAATACCGGGTATGGCGGTCCAGGGTCAAGTCACTATTTCCAACGAGGTCCAGGGATTTGTGATTCCTCGCGATGCTCTCACTCGACGAGGGACTCGGTGGTTTGTTTTCACCGTTGATAATAATGTTGCCCAACAATTTGAAGTGGATCTCATAGCCGATATTGGTGAACAAGTTGCGATCGCACATCCGAGCCTGCGGTTGGGACAGCAGTTGGTTTCTCAAGGCAGCGACGGGCTGCGCGATGGTGCGGCAGTCAAGGTGGTGAATTAAGTCTCAACCTCCACAAGTCTTGATTAATTGTTCATTAATCGACGCGTATAAGTTTTTTCTGGCAAGGATCATTCACCGGGATTTCTGATGAAGCTCATTGAAACTGCTGTTCGTTGGCGACACGGAACATTTGTCTTATTTGCGCTCTTGGCGCTATTTGGCGTAATCGCATTGTTCAATCTCCCAATGGAACTTCAGCCAGGAGGGGATCGCCCGGAAATTACGATTACGACCGGCTATGGCGGTGCCAGCCCCACCGAAGTCGAGAACTTAATCACTCGCCCCATAGAAGAACAGCTCGAAGAAGTTGAGGGCGTGCAGGAAATGACCAGCTCTAGCGCCAACGGTCGCAGTACCATCTCCTTAGAGTTTCGTTGGGGCACCGATGTTGACGAGCGACTAGTGGACGTTCTGAATAAACTGCAACAGGTGCGATCGCTACCCTTGGAAGCAGATGAATCGGATGTCGAGGTTGTCAGCGGCAGTAGCCGTCCCATGATGTGGACGATCTTGACTCCTAAAGAAGGCTTTACTCCCGACGACCATCACTATCGAGATTTGGTCGATGACATTGTGATTCCTCGCTTCCGTCAGGTAGAAGGGGTCGGTCAGTTCATCGAATCGGGCGGGCAGGCTCGGGAGGTCGAAGTCATCGTTGATGCTCAGGCTTTGGCAGATCGCAACCTCAGTATTGTCGATGTCGTGCAGACCCTACGGCAAAACAACCGAGATATTCGAGGCGGTCCTCTGGTGTTGGGCCGCAGAGAATATCGGGTACGCACCCTCAGTCGCTCTAACGATGTTAAGCAGCTCGAAGGATTGGTCTTGCGACGAGATGAGACTGGCACCGTTTACGTGGGTGATGTAGCGACCGCCCAAATGGGTCGCAAGCTGAGAGATCGCGCGTTGATGCGAGACGGAGAACCCGCCGTCGCCGTGGGCATCATTCGCCAAGTCGGAGGCAATGTCCCCGAAATTTCAAAAGGCATACGCGCTGCGATCACAGAATTGGAAGCGCGCTTTGATCAAGCGGGAGAAGGCATCCGCTTTGATATTCCCTATGACGAAAACGACTATATTCAACTGTCTATTCGCTTTTTGCAGGGGAATTTGTTTTTGGGGGCAGTGCTAGCCTCTGTCGTTTTACTGTTGTTTTTGGGCTCCCTGCGTACAGTCGCGGTAGTCGCCTTCACCATTCCTACGACCCTCATTACTGTCTTCATTATCTTTGCTGCATTGGGTCGCTCCCTGAACGTCATTAGCTTGGCGGGCTTAGCTTTTGCGGTCGGGATGGTAGTGGATAACGCTATTGTTGTTCTGGAAAATATCTTCTCTCATCTCCAACAGGGCAAGCGCCCGGTGCGTGCCGCGATCGACGGGACTCAAGAAGTGTGGTCAGCAATGCTGGCATCCACCTTAACGACCGTGGCGGTGTTTGCACCCATTATTTTGGTTCAAGGGGAAGCCGGACAGCTGTTTTTTGATATAGGCATCGCCCTTTCGGCATCGGTCTTGTTTTCATTGTTCGCGGCTTTGACCCTGGTCCCCATGCTATCGGGGCTATTTCTCAATCAAGCCGAAGCACAGCAGATGCTTCTCGGGGATGCTTATCCGGGTCGGAATTTTCTTGAAAAGCTGGTGCTAAAAGTATCGAGTGTTTTTCGCTGGTTCCAAGGACGGCTAGAGGGCGCTCTGCTCGCCACCGTGCGCTGGTCGTTAGGGCCGGGACGACTATCACGGCGACTGTTGATTTTGACAATTCCCATTAGTCTGCTTTTGATTAGTTACCCGCTGCTGCCCGCGGCTGACTACTTGCCAGAAGGCAACCGAAATCTAGTGTTATGGCTAGCGGAACCCTTTCCGGGCACCAGCGTTCCGGAGGCTGTACGACTAGCCGAAGCACCAAGCCAGTTTGTGATGAAGCAACCGGATATTATTCGTACAATCTATGTTCATCGACCCGGCCGAAAACTCATCGGTGCGTTTTTACCGCCAGAAAAGTCCACTAGCGAAAACCTCAATGCTCTAGTCGATACCCTGCGCTCTGCCAGCGGTGACTTTCCAGGATATCGCTTCTTAGTGCCGATACGCATTTCGATTTTTCGCGATCCGGGGAAGGAATTTGAAGTGCAGCTCATTGGTCCTGATTTAGACCAGTTGGCTCAACTCCAACAGCAAGTCCGTAATGATTTACAGGCGCTGCCGGGGGTCCGGAGTGTTCGTTCTAACTTCGTGACAGGCGCCCCCGAACTGCAGGTCATCCCCAATCGCTTACGTTTGGCAGAAGTGGGGCTTTCAGAAGCGGAACTCGGCGCAACTGTAGAAGCCGCTTTGGGAGGAATTCGTGCTTCTGAGTTTGTCGATGGGAAGCGAGAACTAGATGTGACGGTGGAGTTGCCGGGTAGCGTAGTGGGCTCGCCCCAGGCGTTGCGTCAACTACCTCTCTATGGCGATCGTGGGCGGCGGGTGCAGCTTAGTGATGTAGCCGACGTAGTAGAAACGACCGGACCGGACAGCATCAATCATGTGGGGATTGAGCGTTCGATTACCTTAACGGTAAGAGTCGAGCGAGAAGCCCCCCTAGGCGCACTATTGGCGTCCACTGAAACCGAGATTCTGACTCCCTTGCAGGCCTCTTTACCCGCTGGTGTCCGCGCTGAGTTAGCGGGGTCTGCCGATGTGTTGACTGAGACTTTATTTCAGCTAGCATCTGCGTTTGTCTTATCTTTGTTGATTACCTATTTACTGCTAGTTGCACTGTATCGCTCCTTTAGCTATCCACTCATCATTATGGTGACAGTGCCCATGGGTATGACCGGGGCGTTGCTCAGTATCGTAATCGCCAATGCTTTACCGGGAGAATTAATTCCGTTAGATATGATCACCGGTTTAGGGTTTGTGATTTTGACTGGAGTTGTGGTTAACAATGCAATTTTGCTCGTTGATCGAACGTTGCAGTTACAAAGGGAGCAGGGCTACAGCTTAGATCAAGCTTCAGAACAAGCCGTAATTGATCGATTACGTCCCATATTTATGTCTGCGGGGACAAGCGTATTAGGAATGTTGCCGTTGGCTTTATTTCCCGGTCAGGGTGCTGAACTCTATCGTGGCTTAGGGATTGCCTTGACTGGTGGGCTGGCTTTATCGACCTTGTTGACACCAACAGTGGTTCCGGCTCTAATGGGATTGTTCCAGGATTTTATGCCGCCCTCTTCAAGAGCAAGCAAGCCAATCCATTCTGAACAAAACGGTTCGAGGGAAGTCTCTTTGCGTTAGAAATATTATGTATGCGACTATCTTCTGTTAGATGAGATGTTTAACTGACTGTGCATGAAGCTTGTTGACGTTGATACTCGGCATATTGCTCATCTTTAACCGCCAAATACTTTTCTACTGTTGCCTGAGCTTTTATAGCGTCATCATAGACGTCACCGCCCTCGACAGTTATTCGATCGCGGATTCGCCGACGCAAGTCTGATAAGCGTTTACCGTTGGTGCGTCGTGTTTTTGCCCAATCAACGATGGGAAGAACGTATTTATTCTGGGTAGAGGGCTTGCTGGTTAAAAGATCTTCCAGGGGGTAGCCTCTTAGTTCAGGCACCCAATGATAAACAAACCGTAACTTAGGATCTTTGTCTTTCAGATTTTTGGTGGGGTTGTAGATACGGAAACTCTCAGACATAGGGTTTGTCGCTCCGGCTTGGGCCTGCCATTGCCAGTTATTAATGGCAGCGCTGCCGTCAATGAGTTTTGCTAGGAAATAGTCGGCACCATACTGCCAAGACACGCCGCAATTAATTGTCAAAAAAGTAGCGCACAATGCCCGCATCCGAAAACTCATCCAGCCCGTGGTATTGAGCTGCCGCATACTAGCATCAACAAGTGGGTAACCGGTTTGCCCGTTCTGCCAGGCGTGGAACAGAGATTTACGCTCGTCATCAAGGGGCGCTAAGTTATAGATTTCGTCAAATTCTGGGTATTGATTGCAGTTAGCCCATTCTGGATGGAAATAAAGCCGCCCCGTAAATTTGTCGAACCAGCGTAAGCGATCGCAAAAAGCTTTCAAGGCAAATTTATCTTGGGGTCGAGTCGTTTTATGACTGTAGACGTATTGATAGATGGTACGTGAAGAGATCGTTCCCCAATAAAGATGAGCTGAGAGAAGAGAGGTTGCACCTTGTTGCGCTTCCCAGGGTCTCGAAAGACGCCAGTGATAGCCGCGAAACCGATGAGTCAAAAATGAATCTAGGGTAACGAGGGCTTGATCTTCACCACCATAAAAGGGAGAGCTGGGCAAGGTAATATGACCCCCATATTTTTGGGCAAACTCAGCCGGGGTCAGTTGTGGTAGCGCCAAATCGAAGTCAGGTGTAGACAGATGTGTCGGGGAAACCAATAAAGGACATTGTTGGAACCCGTGATATTCTCGCCACCATTGATCCAGGTTAAGCGTTGTTTGTAAAAAGTGATTAGTGCCCCAGCAAGTTTGTAGATTACGCTCGTTGAAATATTGATCAATTTTGCGATCGCGTTCTAAGCCATAGCTCGTTTGAGCATCTCGATTACGCCGAAGCCGAGGGCGTTGTCCTTGATCCAGTAGTGTTTCGGTGAGGGTTTTGATGAGTTCGACAGAATCACCTTCTAAAATCGTTAGGCGGCTGCCTCTTTCCTGGAGGTTTTTGTGGAGGTTCGCTAACGATTCAGCGAGAAATCGGACTTTGAGCGGGCTGACTGGTTGCGCGCGAAAAAACTGAGGATCAACGATAAATAGGGGTAGGATTGACCGCTTGGCGCCTGCCCCTGCAGAAAAAATCTCATTATCTGACAAACGCAAATCTCGGCGTAGCCAAAGGATTTCCATCCTGATCACCTGATGATTGCGACTTCTTATAGATCTTAACGTTATTAGAGTTTGCGATCGCTAATTCAAAAGAATTGGCCACAGCCTTGCTTACACCAGGATGCCATAGAGAGACTATGTGGGCTAAATCGCTAACTGGAGATACAGAGAAAACGAAAAATGTGATAAGCATGATGTTTTGCTTATACAAGACTGAATCCCAACGTTTCGACAACCCGTTGAATGACTTGATATTTACCTATAAATACTTTCGACAGAAGGGCTCTAAGGCTCGCAATGCATCTACATGCATATCTGGGGAAGGATAGTATCCATTATGGCTCCATCTAATATCACCAAAATCTTCTCTATCATCTGAAAGTTTTATCGTCACAGGCTTTCCAGTAAACCGGCTAATCAATTTCTGTGGGCTTCCTCGACTGGATACACATTCTACGTAGTCGTCACTTAAAGCCTTAAGGACATTAATCATTTGAGCATTGACTAGCTGAGGAAATCGATTAAACAATCCGCCTAGATTGGTCGGTCTTATGTTGTAATGGGGCTTTCTTTTCGAAAACCAAAACAGAATGGTTGGCGCTTTAATCTCAGTGAATAAAAGCTCATAATTTTTGAGCCAGTTTTGGCGCGTCTCTAACACCAGTTTCATCGCTCTCACTCCACCAAAAACCCGCGCTAAAACCCGAACTGCCCGTTTCCCAATGGGCGCCTTTTGCCAAATATAATTGCTTTCTAAAATGGTTGTGTACGCTTTATCCGCGCCGAGTTTAACTCCATCAGAGAGGCGCGTCAGGAACTCTAAACCACCGCTATCAAAAAGAGAATTACTTTCGCTGCGAGCTGACATTATTTGGACAATAACAAACTTAGCTCGATTGATGTAGTCCCAGAGCTCTGGATGTTTTAGGTAAAAGAATGGCCCAGCTCCACCGTAACCCAAATTTAGAATAGGAAGCCCAAGTTTGTCCTGAAGTAAATGAGGAAAAGGGCGATCGCAAAAGCAACCAAAAGTTTGGGCGGCACCTAAACAGACAGCATATTCACCAGTCTTAAGAAAATTTGCTTCGGGACCTCTGAAAAACAAGTTTGTTCCTGGCAAGCAGTACATTTGATAGTCAATCACTTGGTAATCTCTTGCCTGATAGCCAGGCAGATGTTCTTTTACCATGGCAAGTCTCGCTCGATAAGAGTCTCAAGATTGGCAATATTTTCTTGAAAAACGGTCTGCAAATGCGTTTTCATCTTTGATGACAGAGCGGGAGGCTTTCTCCCATTTATGAGCATGCCTTGTCGGATGACCCGCTTGTAAATATCCTTCGGTAAAATTTTGCGGAAGGTTGAGTTGAGCGGATTAGGATTACGTATCAGTGAATCGATGACAAAATTCTTAGGCCAATAAGCCGGCATTCTTTTACGCGACATATCCGGAAAGAAATTATCGTCAACGCGAATAAACCGACAAATATCTTGTATGATCTTGAGCGGCTTGGCGGAAAAATCATCGTACAGAAAAACTTTGACTTGGTCTTTCCCAAATAACTCGAAGTAACGCTGAACCTGTTTGTAATACATTCCGACTTGAACATAATGCCAGTCCCATCCCCAATTCTGCTGGATGCGATTTCCTTCCTGTTCCAGCGCTTGAACGAGTGGTAGTGGCTCTAGTAAGTATTTCCCTCTCATCATGATGTAATGGGAATACAGCCTGTAGATAGGATTGCGCAGAATAATTATGATCTTGGCATTCGGAATGTATTCATTTATTCGCTTTGCCGCCTCTGGGAAATATAAATAACGAACAGATGCTTCGCCAATAGCAATTTTTCCAGCAGAATTTTCAAATAGGGACTGATACTTCTCATCAGAAGTTACAGAATATTGATAAAGAATTTTATAAAGCACGTCAGGACTTGCCGGTCCCGAGAAAGGCGGTAATTTTAATCCCTTAAAGGCAAAAAAATTAGGCTCTTTTCTGCGAGTAAAAAAAATCTGGGGATGCTGTTTAAGATAATGCCACAAAGAGGTTGTCCCAGATTTGGCTGCACCGACAATGAGAAAATTAGGAAGGGTCATAGGTTATGACAAATTGAGCCGCTCGCTTTCCCGGACTCTGAGGTTTTTTACACTAGAGTTTGACCTATCAGGGGGTGGTAGAGAGGAGTTAAGCAATATAGAAGAGGAAAATGGGATAGACCTTGAGCGGGTAAAGAAATGGGGTGGAAAAAAAACACCCCAAAATCAAAAATTTATTCTCCATTTTACCAAATAGTCTTGCGAAAGCCCCTCACAAAACGCTAATCAATTACAGGTGTTTTCGAACAAATTGCTTAACCCTTTGAAGTCGATACTGCATGATCTAAACCGTAGAAAATTGTGCCTTTGAGACCAACTTTAGAATCGAGAATGATGTGAATTGGAATCTGCTCCATCAGCGAGCGCATCCGGCCTTTTTGGTGAAAGACGTTTAAAAAAGATCCTGCCTCAAGCAACGGTAAAATCTTGGTTGCAATGCCGCCGCCGATGTAGAGACCGCCATAGGGTAAAAGTTTGAGCGCTAAATTCCCGACTTCAGCGGCATAGGTCTCCACAAAGATTTCCATAGTTTGCTCACACAGGCGATCGGTTTGCTTCATGCCCGCTTGGGAAATAATCGCACCCGGATCGATGTCGCTAGTCGCACTGGTTTCCCACTCGCGGATTTGTTGGCCAACTTCTAAGGATTCCGGTACAAATTTGCGATCACGCAAAAATTGATACATGGCGACAATGCCTTGCCCAGAGACCACCCGCTCCACTGAAACGTGATCGGTTTGATATTTGTGGCGCAAATATGTGAGCAGTTCAAATTCCAGTTGCGATCGCGGTGCAAAGTCACAATGTCCGCCCTCCGTGGGAAAAACTTGGTAATGCGCTCCCTGGGGGATTAAAAACCCTTGGCCGAGACCGGTCCCGGCTCCAATCACTGCGATAGGCGCATTGGGCAGAGCGTCCGCCGCTTGAAGTGTTTTCAATTTATCTGGACTCAAACCCAGAACGCCGTAACAAATCGCAGAAAAATCATTGATGAGCTCAACTTGAGAAATGTTGAGTTCTTGGGCTAGGCGTGAGCCCTCCAGCTCCCAATGTAGATTAGTAAGTTGACAGCAATTATCAATGACGGGTCCTGCGATCGCAAAACAGGCATTTTCGGGCTGGGGATTGCCCTGGTCTTGCAGAAACGTTTTGACAATGGGAACTAAATCCGGCGCTTCTTGGCTGGAGTAGATTTGCTGTCCTTGGATCTCAAACTCTCGATTTTGTCCAATATTGACCAACTGGAGTCGAGTATTAGTCCCGCCAATATCGCCGGTTAAGAAAAGCATATTGTGCCTTTTTTCCACGCCTTCAGCCTAAGGATTTATGGACCGATTCCGATCCACAAAATGTTGCCACATCTGCTCTAATCACAAACTTCTTGCAGCGTCACCACAAAATTAGGATAGGAAATCGAAACCGCATCTGCGCCGTGGATGACCGTTTCTCCGTCCGCCATTAGTGCCGCGATCGCTAAACTCATGGCAATCCGATGATCGCCGTAACTGCTAAGTTGAGTACCCGTGAGTTTGCTGCCCCCTTGAATTTCTAGCCCATCGGGTAGTTCCCGGACGATGCCGCCCAGTTGAGTGAGTTCTTTGGCAATAGCCGCTAAGCGATCGCTTTCTTTGACCCTAAGTTCGGCAGCATCCCGAATCGTTGTCGTGCCGTTTGTAAATAGCGCCGCGACCGCCAAAATGGGTATTTCGTCAATGGCGCGTGGGATGAGATCCCCAGAAATTGTGCAGCCTTGTAGATTTGCAGTTTTTACCCTTAACTCAGCGACCGGTTCCCCGGCCACAATGCGTTCATTTTGTCGCTCAATATCGGCTCCCATCTGGGCTAAGGCTTCCAAAATACCGGTACGGCTAGGATTGACCCCAACATTTTCAATGACTACATCTGAGCCCGGCACAATGCTCGCCGCAACTAACCAAAACGCGGCTGAACTAATATCGCCAGGAACCACCACCCGCTGACCACGCAGGATGGGTTTACCTGTAACTCCCACCGTTCGGGTATCCGGGTCGATGTCAACTTGGGCACCGAAAGCCTGCAACATCCGCTCAGTATGGTCCCGCGATTGAGCCGGCTCTGTCACGCGGGTCACTCCCTCAGCCAGTAGACCTGCTAACAATACACAAGACTTAACTTGAGCTGAAGCAATGGGACTTTGATAGTGAATGGGTTGAAGCTCTGTTCCTCGAACGGATAACGGTGCCAAGGTGTCTCCTCGCCGCCCCCAAATCGTTGCTCCCATTTGCTGTAGAGGTTTTACAACCCGAGACATGGGACGCGATCGCAAAGAGCTATCCCCCGTCACACAAAAATATTGACCCGGAGACCCAGCCAGTAGTCCCAACATCAACCGCAACGTCGTGCCAGAATTGCCTGCATCGAGCACATCGATGGGTTCTTGCAGATTGCCTGACCCAATCCCCGTCACATTAACCTTAGCGGCATTCAGCGGCGAAATATCGGCACCCATCGCTCGAAAACAGCTCGCCGTACTTTGAGGATCTTCTCCCACTAACAGCCCTTCAATAATGGTTTCTCCGCCCGCGATCGCGCCCAGCATCAGTGCCCGGTGAGAGATCGATTTATCGCCCGGAACCCGAATGGTTCCCCCAAGTCCCGCGGGAGACTGTCTGACAATCATGTCCAAAGATTTGGCAGTTTCTTTGAGGGTGACAACAGGCTCAGACATGGGCTCCAGTTGGGGAATTAACGAAGCCAATCTTACCAAACCCTGCGTAGTGCACCTAGGTTTATCTGCCTAAACTTTTTGATTTTTGAAGTTGCAGTAGCAAAATGCGCTGGGATCAGGGAACTCAAAATCAGAAGCGTCCTAAGCAATTTGGCTAATGCCCTAACTTCAAGCCTTTGAAATTCGGTTTGGAACGATACACTTGCCCCCTGAATTCACTGCAGCTAACCGCGCTATTTCTCAAAGCGAACAGCATACCACTGTAAATAAGAGCCGGGACCGAGATCCAGCTCACAGCAATTGTCAAGGGCATATTGCGCCTGTGCCGCAATTTCCAGATCCTTAGCTTCTTGCGGAACGGCGTCCGGATCTTGTGTCAACACTGTCGTCAGTTTGGTCAGCAGTTCCTCGGCAGTTAATAACTCTTCGTCATCGCGATCGCTACTCAGCACCACGTAGCCATCACTCTCATACATGATTGCGTCAACCATTTTGCTTCTGCCGCTTGCGTCAGTTTGATTGTAAGAACTTCCTCAAGAGTTTGGCGATCTCGTGTGAGGGTCGAAGACATCTCGTAGCCCTTCTCCTAAATAATTCACACTCAAGACGGTCAGAAAAATTGCTCCGCCAGGGACCAAGGCAATGTAAGGCGCTATGGTCAGAAAATTTTGCGCATCGTAGAGCATACGACCCCAAGTGGGCACATCCGGCGGGAACCCCAATCCCAGAAAGCTCAAAGTCGATTCGACGATGATGGCATTGCCAATCGCGAGGGTTGCCGCCACTGTGATCAGACCCAGCACATTCGGCAAAATATGCCGCCATAAAATCTCGATGGGATGGGCGCCTAAGGCAATCGCTGCCGACACAAACTCTAACTCCCTCAACTTGAGAACTTCACCGCGCACCAGCCGCGCCACGGACATCCAACTCAAGCCACCAATGGCGACCACGACTAAGACAAAAATTCCCAACTCTGGACCGACCCAACGTTTGAGACTGTCGCGAAATAGATACACCAATAACAACAGCAAGGGCAGCTGCGGTAACGCCAAGAATAAATCTGTCAGGCGCATTAAAATTCCATCCCACCAGCCGCCAAAAAAACCAGACAATACTCCAACAAATGTCCCTACACTCGTGGAAACCAAGGCAGCTGTAAATGCAACCGATAATGACACTCGCCCGCCCCATAAAATCCGAGCCAATTGATCCTGCCCTAAATCATTGGTGCCCAAGGGATTTGCCAGGCTCGGCGGTAATAAACTCTGCGCAAAATCGATCGTGCCCGGGTCTTGGGAATAAATCACTGGGCCCAGGAGTATGCTCAAACTCAGCAGCGCCAAAATGCTCAAACTAACTAAGACTCGGTAATCCCGAACCAGTCGTCGCCCTATTCGCGATTGGAAACCCAGTTGTTTACAAATAATGGCTATTGTCCTCATCAACACCTTGGCTAAAACTTTACCCGTGGATCGAGCCAACCATAAGTTAAATCTGCCACCAGATTAAAAATCACAATCAAAATGGCGTAGATAAACGTGATTGCCATCACTACCGGTGTATCACTTCGCTGAATCGAATCAATCAACAGTGCTCCAATCCCCGGTACGCGAAAGACTTGCTCGGTGACTAAGGCACCCGTAAAGATAGCGGGAATATCCAGCGCGATCAGGGTTGCAACTGGAATTAAGGCATTGCGGAAGCTATGGATTAAAAGGGTTTGAAGTTCGCCCAGCCCTTTGGCTTGAGCTGTGAGCACATAGCTTTGAGACATTTCGCTGAGCAGCGAATTCCGTAAGAAGCGAACCAAGATAGCGGTTTGATAGAGCACTAGCGCCATCACTGGTAACGTTGCTTGCCTAATTTGAGCGACAAAACTCGACCAGTTGGTAATCTTTATCGTGCTGTCGTAGATGAATGGCAACCAATCGAGCTCTACACTGAAAATTACTATTAGGAGCAGCCCCGTAAAAAAAGTGGGTAACGAAAATCCGAGTAGTGCCAGTGTGGTCAGCCCTCGATCGAGCCAGCCATTGGGCTTAAAAGCTGAGATTAACGCGACCGGAATCCCAATCAGCACGCTCATTACGTAAGCACTCCCCACGACCCATAGTGTTGTCGGCAGCCGTTGCCGAATCAGGTCAAATACAGGTGCTCGACTAGTGAAGGAATAGCCGAGATCTCCATGTAAAAAAGACCCTAACCATTTGATGTAGCGGATAGGCCAAGGCTGATCGAGGCCGAGAGCACGGCGGATATTTGCCCGAACTTCTGGGGTGATCGCAGGATTAGTGGCAAATTCGCCCAGCGGATCACCGGGAGCCAGCGTCAAAATCGCGAAGATAATAAAGCTGATTGCAAGCAGCGTAGGTAGTGCGCTGAGTAATCGATTCAGAGAATAACGAAGCATTCAGTTAATATTTTCTTCCGGCACAAGCTGCTGATAAGGCATCATTGGCTGAAAAATGGTCCTCATCATAATAGTGGGAATGCGTTCAGAAATAAGTCGTCTTGCCGGAGGTAAGAGCCGAAATAGGATTTAAATGGGTCAATACCGAACATCTCTGGATGAACGATGATTTTCGGTGTTGACGTTTGGTGTGTCCCCAAACGCATGTATCACCCAAGAAACCTTGAGAATCTCATCTGTATCGGTCTCAGAACTAAGTCCGACATTTGAACATAAGTCTTTGTTAAGTTTGAAGACCATATTCTTTTGTATTCAGCTCAATTCCTATGTCTCGGTTTGTTTATCCGCCTGCTCGTAAAGCTGACCAAGTTGATGTTTATCACGGACAAGCGATCGCAGATCCCTATCGGTGGCTTGAAGATCCCAAGAGCGCGGAGACCAAAGACTGGATTGAAGCCGAAAATGCGATCACCTTTGATTTTTTGAACAATATTTCTGGACGCGATCGCTTGGAGAAACGACTGACTGAACTTTGGAATTTTGAGAAATACGGCACCCCTTTTCGTGAAGGCGATCGCTACTTTTATTTCAAAAATGACGGGCTGCAAAATCAGAGCGTTTTGTATGTGCAGGAGTCGTTGGAAAGCGAAGCACAGGTATTGCTAGACCCCAACACGCTTTCCGACGATGGGACGGTGGCTTTGGCTGGGTTAGCGATTAGCGATAATGGACGCTATTTGGCCTACGGTTTGTCTGAAGCGGGTTCGGACTGGACCGTGTGGCAAGTACGAGATATTGAAACGGGGAACGACTTATCCGATCGCTTGGAATGGATTAAGTTTAGCGGGGCGTCTTGGACTGACGAC
>JBCDHF010000014.1:0-22575 GCA_038750375.1 Cyanobacteria bacterium P01_H01_bin.15 | reverse complement strand
CTCCAGAGCGTTCGCTGGTATCTTCGCTACAACCTCAGCTATCGGAACCTGGGGGAAATGCTTGGTGAAAGGGGGATTGCTGTGGACCATTCCACTATCTATCGATGGGTTCAGCGCTATGCGCCTGAGCTGGATAAGCGTTGTCGAAAACATCTAAAAATGACTAACGACTCCTGGCGGCTGGATGAAACAATTATCAAAATAAAAGGCAAGCGGCGATATCTTTGGCGAGCAGTAGACTCTGAGGGCAATACCCTTGATTTTCTACTGACAGCCAGACGTAATAGCAAAGCAGCGAAGCGATTTTTCCGAAAAGTACTTCAGCAGCCTCATGTCCAAGAACCTAGAGTGATCAGCACTGACAAGTACGTGATTTACCCAAAAGTAATTCGGGAATTGAGCGCAAGTGGTGAGCTGGAAGAAACCTTGGAACATAGACAGGTCAGATATTTGAACAATATCGTGGAGCAAGACAATCGATTCGTGAAGGGCAAAGTAAAAGTCAAAATGAACTTCAAGAATTTCTGGAGTGCGCAGCGAACGATTCGAGGCTATGAAATCATGAAATCAGATTCGAAAGGGTCAAGTCAGAGAGGTGCCCAAAGGAGATATCAAGGGACAGATCTCTTTCATCAAGAAAATCTTCGGATTGGCGGCATAAGACAAGGGTCTCTTAGAGGATGCTTTGTGACTTCGATCAAAGTTACAACAGAGCCTAGAAATGTCCGTAGTAATAGCAACCAGCATAGAGGATTAAATTTTGCCACTTGATGAGAGGTATGTCATTACTCTTCGGTCTTGCCTTGTTGAATGTAAGTATCTAAATTGCGAATTGCTTGAATGGCGTATTCATCATTGGGTTTCTCTTGAAGGGCAGCTTCAAAATATGTCAACGCCTTGGCAAATTGATGAGCTTGGGTCGCATCGTAGCCAAGACGCATTAATCGGTTGTAATTTGACAAATCCGATTTTTGAGTTCCATCAGGATTTTGGGCATTTAAATTGTGCTTTGCATTCCAAAAGGCGATAGTCGCCAAGCGATCACCTGGGCGTACTGTTAAAGCGCTGTAAAAAAGTTCGGTGGCTTCCGTGAATTTCTGCGCCTGTGTCGCTGCATAGCCAAGGCGCATATAGCGATCGTAAGCAGATTCACCTACATAATGAGCGCTCTCTGTAGAAAATTCGACAATAGCGATTTCGTCAAGAGATTGACCCTTTTTTGCGGCAACGTAGGAACTCACATTGCGGATAGCCTGGGTCGCGTAGTAATCTCCATCTCGCTCGGACAAAGCTTTTTGAAAATTAATTAGTGCAGATTGATAATCCCTGGCATTGGTTTCTTCATAGCCCAGGCGCATAAAGAGATCATAATCGCTTTCGACTGGCGTGGCGTCGTTGGGGGTATGTTGGGCATTAAAAGCCTTGCGAGAGTTCCAATATGCAATTGTTGCTTCGCGATCGTCCGGCACATAAAAAAGAGCGTCCCTAAAATAGGCCATCGCCGTTTGGTAATCTTCTCTCTCTGCTGCTGCAAAGCCCAAACGCATATAAGTATCGTAAGGCGCTTCTTCTGGGTTGTTAACTGTACGAGAGGGAGCAAGAGATGGTTGCGCGATCGCTATGGAAAAAGGAATTCCACAGATTATCACTATTGAGATAGCGTACAAAGCTGAGCGAACATGACGGAAAAGTCTTAAGGAGAAAGGCATTTCAGTACTCTAATTTTACAAATTGCGAGCCATTGTACGGCTAATAAAGCCATTAAGGCCATCTTAGCAACCTAGCCCTTACCGAATTCATTCCTCCAAGAATTCCCGCTCCTACGACAATCAAGGCTATCGGTCTCGATTGGAGTGGGGACATTGCATGACTAAGCACGGCTAGAAAGCTGCTCCCAGGTTAACTGAATCCAGAATTATCACTTTTTGAGATCTGAGTTCTGGCACATAGTTTTTAGAATGAAATGGCTCTAATCTTCAACCCGACTTAAACTCCAATCCTAGGAGTATCATCATCAGGATAGCCAAAAATATTGCTGTTAGCCCATCACGAGAAAAGCCTCTCATACCAAGCGCCTCACTCATCAAAAGCCAACCAACCACAATTTTTTAAGTTAGTATGTCAGTCGGAAAATTTGGATGATTGGTCAAAACTATGCTTAAAAAGACTTTGGGCTACTTTATTGCTGGTGCAGTCGTTACGTGCTCTGTCCAAATGGCAGCAATGGCGCAATCTGAAGCACCCAAAGTCCAGGATCTAGTGGGCGCTCTCGGTCGGTCGGGAGAAGAAGCGCTAGAATCGCGCGGGTATCGGTACCTAGGCGGTAGCAAAGCGGACGATGTTGCGCGTACTTTTTACCGGGAAGCAGGAACGAATAATTGCTTACAGGTCATCACTGATCAAGGTCGTTACCAGAGTTTATTGTATATTCCGGAGTTTGACTGCGAACAGATTGAAAATACGCAAGGGCAAGTTAATAAAAATTCTCAAGCAGGGGACGCATCTGAGCGGGTATCGTTTCGCGCTGGATCGACGGGGACAACCGTAACTGGCGAGCTGGGTTCAAGTCAAGGTGTTCGTTATCTGCTTAATGCTCGCGATGGGCAATTTCTTCGGGTTAGTTTGAGACCCAACAATCCCTACACCAATTACATCATTTATGTTCCCGGCGGCGATATTTTGTTTGAATCTTCTCAAGGAGGGGATGAGTATTATGGTCAGCTTTATCTGACTGGCGATCATGTGGTTGAAGTTTTTTATAACGGCAACGTTGACACTGTGGGCAAATATGATATTGAGTTTGAAATTGACGATGGACCTACATCGGCTCTCCCGAAACTACCATGAAGGTTGCTAAATATGGGTCATAAAATGAATTATACAAGTGCAATCTGATTCTGTCTATCTCGATAAGAAGTCTACAGTCTTGCTTTGGTCATTCTAATCCCTTGTTGAGATTTTTTCGATCTACAAAAACTCATGCTGCTCAATAAAATTCTTCATGCTTTGCTGATCGGTGTCCTTTCCACAGTAACTAACCTTTGATTTCTATAGTCGTGCTAGCAAGAGAAAAAGGAACGCTATCTTTGCAGTCGTTATTTTTATTATGATATTTTTAATCAAACTGATTTGGCCGTTTCACAATTAATGCCTAAAGTAGCGAAGCTGCAACCAGTTGTTACACAAAAAAATGTACATTCCCTTTCGGTAGGAAATTGAGGAGTTTCCGGGTTTTCCCACACTTTTTGGTACTCTCCTAACTTTGCAACAGAGCCTTCAAATCGCTTTCTGTCCTCCAACCAAAAAGAGTGTTACCGATGCTGTAACCCCATGAATGCTTTCACGCATCCTTAACTGATTTACCCATTCCTGTAGTTCAATGCTAGTTTCTAAGCCGTGCTCTTTTAGCTTATTTACGGTCGAGAAGAGATCGTAAATGCTGTCTACAGCACTAAGACCATCTGCCAAGAGAACGAAACCTTCCACCCATGTGTTCTGCAGTTTCTCCTCACGAATTCTACGCAGTAACTGTCTACCTATCCATGGATTCTGGAATCCGTTTTTCCATTTTTCCGAGACTAAGTCTACTATTCTGTCATCCTCAGCATCAATCACAAAAGTCGACCAGTCAGGCTCGGCACATACAAGCCAACCTTCTGGTTTGAGGACGCGAACCATCTCTGAAATAACCTTCTGTGGATCACGAACATGCTGTAGGACTCGGTCTACACGTATCCCATCTATTGAATTAGAAGGAAGCTCCAAATCATGAATATCACCTTGCTTGAATTCAATGTCATCAATATAAGAAAATGATTGTCTTGCTGCATTTAAGAGCTGCTCGCTGGCATCAACACCTATAGCTTTTCCATTAGGAGATAAGACTCGAGCGAGCTTTGCCACATCAAAACCAAGTCCACACCCCAAATCTACTGCCACATCACCGGATTTTAGATAAAGACGCTCAATCGACTTCGTTTTGTAAGAGGCGAATGATGGCAATTCTTCGATGAAATGAAGACAGGCAGATAGTTTACCAAGATCTCTGCTGCTATCGACCGCCCTGAACCCCGTTGCAAGGTACTCATTGTAGTCAGTCATGTTTTCTATCTTCTGCCACTTCGATAGTTTAGTCACATTATAATGACTAGATTTCCCGGCTCTATTGCAACTTTTATCGAAGCTACTAAGCATCCCCTGTGAAACCCTTGTCTTATGCAACTAATCCTCAAATATCGATTACAGCTCCAAATCATAGAGATCGCTAATTTCCTGTTTCTGAATCCCCAAATATTGCAGGGTCTGCGTCTGAGAACCATGCCCAAACGCCATCGTTAACAGCGGCAGCGGCGCTCCATTCAGCCGTTGATGATAGCCCCACGTCTTATGCAACGGATGTGAGCCGTAATTGGAGCCGGGGCCGTAACCCTTTACCCTAGGCGCGTAAGCGCCAATACCCTACGGCGAGCGTAGCGAGCCCAATTTTTATTTCTTGATCAACCTAAAAGCGCGATTCAAAATTCAACAGCGCCTCTTGCGAGAAGTAATCATAGCGAAGAATCAGATAGCTATCTGGCGCTAGCCCGTAAGTCGCTTCCGCATTCGGCAAAAGCTGAAAATCCGCTAACCCGATATTTTTACCGAACTTGTGCGTCGCCTCCTGGAACCCAAACAGCGCATCCCGTAGCAGCGGCGTAATCACAAATTGCCCAATCCCGATTTGCACTAATTCTTCCCCGGTGGCGTCTTGGAACTGTTCTGCGAGCGCGATGAATTGAGACCCCAGTAAATTGATGATTTCTCCTTCACTTCGTTGTGGACTGCTGGTGAATTTTAAGGCGGGAGAGTTGATGGCAAACGGTAAGTCGTCGTCGGACTTCTGCGCATATACTGCTCGCGAAATGCAGTCTGAGAGATTTTCCAGACTGTCCGCGTTTAGAACATATTTATCCAACAGCGGCAGCGCATCGGGTTTAACTTTGCAAGGCGGTGCGGGCGCAGCTAAAGCTGGAATAATTTGACTCGCTTGACCGTCAAGGGCCAGGTTTACCCGGATGGTTTGGGACCGACTGCCTTGGAACAAGTCATCTTCGATTTCATTACGAGAAAACCCAGGGCGATTGGCTAAAGCGGTATCGGGCTCCACCAGCAAAGAAACAAAGATCATGTCCAGACGCGGGTTGAGCACGCCGTACTGAGGCTCAAACACCACCACATTTTCCTGGAGACGGGTCAAGTTGAACGCAATATCGAAGAAGGTAATTTGCCCTCGATTCAGAAGAATCGTGCCAGTGGGCTCATATTTCCGGAATTCCAGCGCCGGACCATTCACCACCAGCTGTCCTTCCGGGACGAATTTGAACAGCGCCCGCTGACTAATTTGGAAGTCTGGTCCAACATTCGCGGTGAAGTTCTCTAAGCAAGGAATAAACGCAAAGCGAATTTTGGGGTCACTGAGGTGGGCATCCCGGTTTTGGCAAAACGTTGTCGTTTCCACAGGCGGCGCTAGCTTGACGACTTTTCTTTGCTGCTCGGTCAGATCAAAGTCCGTAACCGTTTTTTGCTTATCGGGTACTGGAATGGAGACCTTTCCACTCGCGACCGTCACATCACCGGAAATCACGGGTTTGATGGCGGTGCCCTTGACCATCACATCCCCGGTTAAACCGCCCGTGTAGAGTCCTTTGAGATTAACGGTGCCATTCTGGAAACTCGCGGTTAAGGGCTGCTCAATGGTCAGCGATTCATTCAACAGCGGCAGAGACCCCGACACCCCAATAATCGCTTCGGCAAACGTCGCTGTCAGGCTCTCAATATCGACCTGTTGTGCATTAAAGTTGGCGCTCCCGTCCACTAAAATCGGCCCTCCCGGTAGCGCGGGTAACACAAAAGACGCCGCATCAAACGTCGCTTCGCCATTGAGTTCAGCCAGGCTAATCAACGTCTCGACATCTAAGCCTTGATTGAGCGGCAAGCTCCCCTTAATTTCCACTCTCCCGGCGCCTTCCACATAGACCAACTGCCCCTTACTTAGCGGATCAATTAATGCGATCGCATCTTCTGTCAGCACCAGATCAAAACGAGCGGGTTGACTTAGATCCGCCATCGGTACTGGAACAGGCAAAGACGCATCGAGTTGAATATAGTCTGGACCAGTAGTTTCTGCTTTGGCAAGCCAGTTCTGAAGCGAAAAAGTAGCAGTAATCGAGTCCCCAATATCTTGCCCGTTGATGACCCCCTCCTCAAACGCAAACGTGCCGTCTACTTTAGGATTGAACAATAGCCCACCGAGCTCGCCAGCCACGTTAATGGAACCATCTACATCAATCGGTAATGTCACGAAATTCTGGATGAAATCCAGTGGAAACTGACTGACAGAAAATTTTGCGTCAACGGTCATTTGATCCAACACAAAATCATTCAATGCCAACTGAGCATCCTGAACCTGGATGACACCATCGCGATTAATCACCACTTCAAACTCATCGAGCCGCGCGACTCGATCGGCGTAACCAGCGTCAATCTTCAACCGATTGATGGCGATAGTTTGTGGATCTTCAATTACGAGACCCAGCGGTGCAATGACATTAGGGTATTGAGGGCGCGCCTGCCAATACCAGCTGTCACCCAAGAAATTGAAGTCAGCACGAGGGTCGGACAATGTACCATCGGCGACTAAACCCAAGGTGTAGTTTCCGTCCAACGCTAACTGCAAGTCCAGAGACCCCTGACGAATAGCTAAAGCCCGAGCCCGGATTCTGCGTTCTGCATCGTAAAGGGTGTTGAGAAGATGGGTAATAGTCTCCGGGGGCGCGCCCAACGATTCCGTAGCAAGAACGGTTGCGTCTGCAAATTTAGTGCGCATCGCCAAATCTAACAGCCCTTCAAGATCGGCGATATTGAGCGTGACAAAGATGTCGTTGAGATTGCCCGAGCCATCCGCTTTTGCTCCCAGCTCTTGGGTATTGAGGTTAAACCGCGCAAAATCTAAGGTCAGCTCACTCACGTCGCCAAAGGTCAACAGACCCTCTGTAACTTCCGCTAAGCCATCCTGGTATGACCCTTTACCCGCAATCTTGTTGGCTTTGATCACGCCGACTCCCGGCTCTAAAAGCGTCAACTCACCTCGACTATTGAGGTCAAATAAGTTCACCTGAGCCGTGGCTTGCACATCCCCGGTCAGCAGTCCCGGAATACCAAAAGGCGTACCCGGCGCAATCCCCAAAATCTCTAAATAAAAGTCTTCAATCGCGAGATTAAACACATCACCGTTGCGATCGCCGGTGACCACGATCGGTAAATCGGTGTTGAATTCCTGACGTAGTTCTACCCCGGTCGGTAAATAGGGCAGCAAACAGGCTTCACCTCGATCACACGGTTCAATCCCCGCTGCGATCGCATCTTGAGTTCCTTGCAGCCGCAGAGCAATGTTGCGATTCGGAATAGCTTCCAGAGGACCTTGGAGTTTCGGTTCAAAGGGACGGTCGTTAAACCGGAAATTTGATAAGACCGTATTCCCGGTCAGCGCCAAATCGTTGAGCGGATCTGTCAGGAGATTGTTGGCGCGTAGCTGTCCAGAAAACGTTGCATTGCCTTCAATCTTGAGCTTTGTCGGAACGAGCGCCTGAATTAAGAGCGCCGTCATGCTGGTATTTTCTTTGTCTGCCGGATCTGCGATCGCAACCAGTTCACTGTCTTTGAGCCCGGTTTCCAGAAAAGAGGGCGGAGAATTAACCGATAGCTCAGCTAGCAGAGGCGCGTTAGGAATCCCGTCGAGAATCGACTGCACCGGCAAGGCATAGAGATCGGAATCCGCTTTGACGGTCAGATTGACCCCAGTTACATCAGGACGGCTCAACAAATCCACCAGCGCCAAATTTCCCCGGACCTGTAAGGACTGTCCTTCGGTATCCACGCGAATCGACCGGGCAGCAACGGTGGTGGAAATATCCAACGGGTTGGTAATCAGGAGTTCTCCTGCCAGCGCCAGACGCGCATCCACTGGCGCTATTTCGACTACCGACCAATCCAGTACGGTCGGCACAAAGGTTTCGCCCAAGGTGACGGGCTGAATGCCATTAACTAAAATCTCGGTTTCCCAGAGATTGCCCGCCAAGCGACCGTCCGCAATAACGGTTCCGCCATCCACAATTAGCTGACCGCGACCACTGGCAAAAATCCCGCTCAAGTTAGTCGGATCATTCAACAGCGCCAACAGCGTCGGGACAGAGGCCTCAAATTGACCGGCCCCTTGCTCTAGCCCTAGACGCAAGTCGTAATCCGGAGAAACATAGGTCGTGAGAATCCACC
The DNA here is from genome assembly GCA_038750375.1 of Cyanobacteria bacterium P01_H01_bin.15. Lineage (GTDB taxonomy): Bacteria > Cyanobacteriota > Cyanobacteriia > Cyanobacteriales > JAAUTE01 > JAAUTE01. The sequence continues at coordinate 14,265 of JBCDHF010000014.1, read as the reverse complement.
CTAAATCGAGGTTGCTCGCCTGACCCTGCCCGCGAATCTGGTTATCGATCAAGCTACCCGTAAAAGTAGCCGTCCCCCCAGTCGTGGTAATCTGCCCGTCTGTACTACCTTGCACATTTGCGATCGCAGCTTCAATATCTTCTAAGCTCCGAATCGCGAGTAGCGGCTGAATATCCCCTGCAATCTGGCCTTCTACCCGATCGATCCGGGCAAAGATCGGTACCTGAGGCACCAGCTCACTCAGCACCAGGTTATTGACCGTTGCGACGCCACCAAACTGACCATTTAGCAGCTCGCCATTAACGTCGACATTCCCTGTATTGGTGACGACTTGTGCTGACAAATCTCCAGTAATTAGATTCACATTTTCGACCCGAGGATCGAGCAGTGCTGCCAACGGGACGGTCACATCCACCCGCGCCTGCCGTAAATCTATCGGTTGATCCACGGGTTTCAGCAGCGGTCCTAACGCGATCGCACCGGCCAGAATTTGAGCATTGATTTGTCCTTGGCCCAGGACGGTATTGATATCTACATTGCCGCCATTGAGTCGAACTTGTAAGTCCACATTGCCGCTGATTTGCTCGTAGTCCGTAAGCGCATCAAAGGTGCCCGCCAACAAAATCTCACCGTCCACCACTTCCAGTTCCGACGGCAAATTAACTGGCGTTCCGGTCAAATCCGGTAAAAAGAGATCGAGATTGAGCTGATCGACGTCCACCGAAACCTGCCAAGTCTGATTGGCCAGGCTCAAGAGCTCTTGATTGCCGAGATCAATCTTGCCACCAGTGCGGGTCACCAACTCCGTATCGCTGAGACGCAGCTCGTTATTTCGGTAAATCACCTTACCGGAACCCGAAATAGTTTCCAGCACAGCCGGATCACCCGGCGGCAGTGTCCAGCTCAGTTCGGCATCCACGTCTCGCAGAGTGCCCTTACCCTGCCCGGCAAACGTTAAGGAAGCGATATCCACAACATCGGGAACTTCGTAATAGGGTGCCGCCAACCCTTCCACTGGCAATTCGCCCTGGGTTTTGAGCGTGAAAGGCTTGCCCAACATATCCAGGTCGCCCTTTCCTTCAAACAGCGCCCGGAAATCCGTCAGCATCTGTCCTTCCGCGCGGACAATCCCTCCCGCTGCGGGAATCACTTGCAAATCGGTCAGATCTAGCGTGTCTAAATTTGCCGCAAATTCCGCTTGGATCGTGTCAAACCCTAAGCGATCAAGTTGAAACGGCGTCCGGTTGCCCGCTTCTCCTGTAATCTGCGGATCGATAATGGGACCGCGCACTTGCAGCGTCGCCCCGAACTGACCCATTAGAGGAACCGGCGAGGCGATCTCGACCAAATTCAAGACTTCCTGGACCTCAAACGGCAGGACCACCACATCAATCGCCAGCTCATTGCGCCAATCCACGACCCCGTCTATAACCATTTCCAGATCGCCCAGCACAAAGATTTGCCCTTGCTGCAAACGGGCCTGGGTATCCCGGAAACCCAACACAAAATCTGCTGTGATGGGCTGCTCAACTAAATCTGAAGTGGCAATGAAGTTCTGAAGACCGGCGCGGCCGTCGATGATAGTATCTCGCCAGTTTTCGAGGGATGGAACCGCGATCGCAAGATCTGCATTAATGTCGCCTCGGCTAATTCCGATGCCGAGTTCCGTCGGGATCAAGGGATCGAGGGTAACCAGATCAAAGTCATCAACCGTTACCTCAACGTCGGTTTGTAGCGTTTTGAGATTTGAGGTGCCCTTGGCGCTGAACTGGGCCTCGCGAATTGCGGCAGACACGTCATAGTCCAGGATCTGTTCGCCCCCAAACAGTAAGTTGGAGTCGCCCCCAAAGGTCGCCACAATTGGCTCGGCGGCATAAGGGGCAACTGTCGCCAGACCATCGTTAATTTCAATATCGGCAACAATATCAATCGGTAGTTCCGTTTTGGTCTCTGGAACAAAAATTTCTAAGTCAATCCACTGCCCATCCTCCGATTGCTCGACATACGCTTCCGGACGATTAGCCACAATATTCACGGGCAACTTACGTCTTAGCAGCCCCAATAGATCGTATTGAATCTCCAGGGATTCTACCTGAGCATAGTCATCACCGGTTGGGCTAATGAGGCGAGTCGTCGCCACCGTCAAACCGGTAGGAGACAAGGTTTCAATCGCCCCGACTTCGGCATCCCAGTTAATGTACTGCTCAATAACGGTTTCAACGATGGGGGGCGCCAGCCGCATGATGAGGTAGCGACCGAACAAATAGCCACAGCCAACCAGACCTACAAAAACACCGCCTGCAATGCCCCAGGTGCGGGGGCGCAGACCTAAAAATCGCTCTGGGCGAGGGGTCGGTTGAGGATCAGTCGGAGGGGTCGGCTCAGGGGGGGTAGCAGTCATAAATCAGGGACAGCAGCGCGCTTTCAAATTAACGATAAGGGCGGCGGTGTGAGAAGTATCCCTGAAGGGCAGTGAAGTTAGGAGCTTCTGGCTATGTCAGCCATAACTCAAACGTATTTTGACAGAGAGGGTAGGTGTGTTCCAACTATAGCCTTCGCCAGAGCGCTTAGAACACCTTTGAGCTGGAAGTGTTTAATCTAAAAGCTATTTGGAGCCCGCCCACGCCTCTATAAAAGAGGCGATTACGGTAACACGGCTCGCTCTACAGCGCTTCCCATCTAAGAAAAGGTTGCTGCCAGCCAAGTTACGATTCGCTGATTTACCCAAGCCGGATTTTCATCATGGGGACAATGCCCTGCTCCAGGAATGGCTTCAAATTCGACTTGTCCAGATTGCTCCGCTAAATCGCGATAGATATCTGCGCCTTTGATTGGCGTCCAGGGATCTGCTTCTCCCCACAGAACGAGCAGGGGAGAGTCGATTTTGGGCAACAGGTCAGTGGGTTTGGGTCCCGGAGGCGCGGTCAACACAGAGGCAAAGACTTCTAATGCGCCCGGATCATTCGACGGCTCGTAGAGCAGATCAACGAGTTCATCGGTAACAGCTTTGCGATCGCCATAGACCTGATAGAGGGTGCGGCGAATCTGAAACTTGCGGCGAACGTTATCAAAGACAAAGCGGCCGAGAACCGGAGCACTGACCACTTTCGAAAAGGTGCCCATAATTACGCGCAATGGTAAATTCAGCTCCTCTGGGCGGTGATTGAGACCCCCCGCACAGTTGAGCAGAACCGCACCGCTTACCTGTTCCGGATGGTAAGCAGCCATCATCAGACATAGGAGCGCGCCAATAGAATTGCCAGCCCAAACGGCGGGTCGCTGAATCTTTTCGCTCCAAAAGTCAGCCAACAGTTCCTGCCAAAGTTCCAGGGAATACTCCAGGTTCGGCTTATCGGAGGCCCCAAAACCCAACAGATCTAGAGCAAAAACACGATAGCCCGCCTCAGCCAATACCGGAATATTCTGTCGCCAATGCCCCACCGAGGCGCCAAAACCGTGAACTAACACCAGCGGCAAACCCGTGGTCGGTCCGGCTTCTTGATAGTTAATGGTCTGGTCCCGCCACTGCCAAGTCTGAGTGGTGCGTTCCGGTTTGACAAGCGATCGCATAATTTCCCTGGAAGCTAAGATTGGTTCTTATTTTTCTAAATCCTAAGAAAGATAAAGATACTTTGCTAATCAATCTCAAATAAAAACGCGATCGCAGGAGATAGGACTCGTTTGCGATCGCGTTTCAAAAAATAGACGGAGACTAAATCAACAGCTCTAGATTTTGGCTTCTACGGGTAGCGCGATGTTACAGCCACCTAAGCCGCAGTAACCGTTGGGGTTTTTACCCAAATACTGCTGATGATAATCTTCTGCGTAGTAAAAGTCCGGCGCGTCCAGAATTTCAGTTGTAATCGCTCCCATACCAGCGGCACTCAGCGCAGCTTGGTAACGCTCTTTGCTATTTTCCGCAGCGGCTTTTTGCTCGGGAGAATAGGTGTAAATCCCGGAGCGGTATTGGGTGCCGGTGTCATTGCCTTGGCGCATGCCTTGGGTCGGGTTGTGGCTCTCCCAGAAGATTTTCAGAATGCCTTCATAGGAAATTTTTTGTGGATCGAATACGACTAAGACCACTTCGTTATGACCGGTCATGCCGGAGCAAACTTCCCGGTAACTGGGGTTCGGGGTAGATCCGGCGGCATAACCTACCGCAGTAGTGTAAACGCCTTCCGCTTGCCAAAACTTGCGTTCTGCGCCCCAAAAGCAGCCCATGCCAAACAGGGCAGTTTCTAACCCTTCGGGAAAGGGTCCCACAATGGGATTGCCGTTTACGAAGTGCTGATTATTAACTTTCATTTTTTTCTCCCGACCTGGCAGGGCTTGCTCAGGGGTCGGCAAAGTACTCTTTTTTCCTAATCCAAAAATCATCAGTATTACCCCACGCGGCAGACGAATTTTTTGTTTTTTTTACTCTCCATAATTCTAGGCAACTTTGCCAGGAGAGTTTTCCGACTTTTCTGATTTGACATTTTGCCATCTAAGAGCAGAACAACTATCAACTCAGCCAATCAAGACGCATTCAAAGCATTCGCAATCAGTCGGGTACTGGTTGACAAAATACAAATAAATGTCAGCGCCATCCCTGCTACTCGAAAACGGGTATTTTCTGGCGCTTGACTCACGCCATAGGCATGTAGCATTCGGCCGATCAGTAAACCCAGCCCCAAAAGATTCAGCACCAGTGGCGAAGTCCCTTGCAACTCTGCAAACCCAAGCAGAATTAAACATAGCGGCACGTATTCGGCGAAGTTGGAGTGAACGCGCATCGCGCGCAGCAGCCTGGGATTTCCCTTATCTCCTAGCAGGATTTTTAGGGATTGCCTCAACAGAATGATTCGGATACTGAGGGTGACAAAAATAATGCCTAACAGTGCTGCATAAGTGGGAACGATCGTCATCTCAGCCTCAGTTCATAGGGTCTGTATGATGATATCGAATTGAAAGCCGTTGTTGGCGATCGCAAAACCCAAAGCTCTTCAAAAACAAGATTGTCTTCTGCAACGGCTATCCGATAAAAGCACACTGATACGTGCATTGTTATGTCCGCACAAAAGCAGCATTACACAACGTTTTTTGTTGCTGATTGAGCTTGATAAATTTTGTACTGTTCTTCGCAAGTTACAGCTAGGTCTCCTTGCGTTCTTTCGCTTTAATAGATCATACCTCTTGATATAAATCAAGTCTAATCTCGCGGCAAACATCAATAATATCCATGAGCAGTAACTGCATTTCTAGCAAATGACCATTGGATAGCTGAACCGCCAAGTCAATATTGCAGAAGCCCAAAGAAAAAGGCGTTTGAAAGCGATCTTTAATAATGCACTACCGGAAAATCACTGCGCAGATCGTTCCCACCCTTTCGAACTTTCGTTAGGCGGGAATACCACTTTTCACTCTGTTAATTTCGCGATCACAAACGTGACTTCTTTCAAATCCGGATAGTACGATCGCGGCGTCTCGATAAAGTTCATCGAGTTTATCGCTCAGTTTCTAAGGGCATTGTACCCTCGTTCTGCCAGTATATCGAGTGTTACCCAGCGACTTACATTTTGTTACGCGGTTGCAATTTCTCCTTGGGGAGTAGCCGGGACTGTTGAGCTGATCGTCCGAGACTTGACAGGGATAGAAATCCGGTAATCAAAAAGTTAGAGGCAAATTAGAATCGAGAAGAAATCATTACAACGTAAAATGTTTAAAGTCAACACGTTATGTGTAAAATTATTAAATCATTTTTTTCTAAATACAGAATGTCCTTCAATGTTTATCTCTGATTGACAAATAATCATTTTCAGGCAATTTCTATCTATCGAATTATACTAATTCTTCTGCTGCTGACTCAACTCCTTCTTTGCAGTCTGCCAGAGGTTTTCGAGTTCTTCTATGCTGTACTCGGAAAGTGGTCTTTCTACTGTGTCTTCCATCTTAGTCATTCGCGCAATCAGTCGTTGATTGGTTCCCTGCAAACCCGCGTTGCAATCTAGGTCATACCATCTGGCTAGATTCACGATGGTAAATAGCAAATCTCCCAATTCCGCTTCTTGATGAGCCTTATCCTCAGTCTGCAAAGCTTCCTTAAACTCCGCGAGTTCTTCAGAGAACTTATCCCACACCTCCTCAACATTGGGCCATTCAAAACCCGCTTTGGCGGCTTTCACAGAAATCTTGTGACTCGCTAACAAGGGTGGAAATACTCTGGCATATTCCTGTAATTTGACTGTTAAACGTTGTTGAATCTGCTCAGAATTCTCGCCTTTTTCCGTTGCTTTGATTATTTCCCAATTCTCTCGCACCTCATCCGGTGTCTGCGCCACAATACCACCAAACACATGGGGATGACGCCGCACTAACTTATCGCTAATCCCGGTGGCAACGTTTCCTAAATCAAACTCTCCCGCTTCACTGGAAATCTGCGACTGCAATACCACCTGTAAGAGTAAATCACCTAACTCTTCAACGATGTCATCTTGAGCTCCCCGCCGCAACGCATCAACAACTTCGTATGCTTCTTCGATGACGTAAGGAATTAACGTTTGAGGCGTTTGAGCCAGATCCCACGGACAGCCACCCTCCGGTGATCGCAATTGAGCCACGATTTTGATTAGCCGTTCTAGAGAAGACGATATCGCAGTATTCAAGTCAAAGTCCATGCCGTTCTTAGTCGATGAAGTTCTTCCATACTCTATCAATTTTCATTCGGCTCAAAAATAGGCATGAGCAGGGATTTACCGAATATTCAAGAATTGATAACAAGCAACAAATTCCCCCTCCTTTTCAGGAAATTAGGCTGTTACGCAGTGCAAAAGTTAGCTATACCAGAGAAAGCGTTTCTTTCTGACTCTGTTTTCCTTCCGGGATAGCCTATGACCTCTTTAGAATTGGCCACTGCAAAAACGCAGGTGGCAGCTCTACTGATTGAAGATTTGCAATTTGCCTATCCTGCCCAAACCCCGCTCATTAGCAATCTGAGCCTCAGTATTGCTCAAGGTCAGAAGGTCGGGCTGATCGGCCATAATGGCAGCGGCAAAACGACTCTTTTTCACTTAATTAGCGGTATTTTGTACCCGACCCAAGGGGAAATCTCTGCTTTCGGGAGGCCCATTGAAGCCGGGCAGTTCCATCCCGATGTGGGTTTAGTTTTCCAGAGCCCAAACGATCAGCTTTTTACAACCTCAGTCCGAGATGACGTCGCGTTTGGTCCCCAAAATATGGATCTGCAGCCCGACGAAATTGAAAAGCGGGTTCAGTCCGCGTTCGCTGCCACCGGCACCAGCCACTTAGCTGACCGCGTCCCTCAGAATCTCTCCGGCGGTGAAAAAAGTATGGTTGCGATCGCAGCTGTGTTAGCCATGCTGCCCCGCTTGGTTCTGTACGATGAGCCCAGCGCTAATTTAGATCTCCGCGCACGTCGGCGTTTGATTGAATTTTTACAGCAGTCCACCGAAACGATTTTGCTGGCTGCCCACGATTTGGAAATGATTCGGGAAGTTTGCGATCGCGTAATTTTGCTAAACGGCGGACAAATTTTGGCGGATGGCCATCCGGATCGGGTGATGTGTCATCAGGACTTGATGGAAGACAGCGGTTTGGAAGTGCCCTATTCTTTGCGAGGCAGAAGTCTGAGTTAGGGTAAGGAGGTTGTTTGGGCGACCTGATTCAGCATGGCGATTTTGACACTGCGGTCTTTGCATAAGGATTTCGGTATTAAAGAAATTCTGCGAGACGCCAACTTTACTCTTGAGACCCAAGACAAAGTGGGGCTGATTGGCACCAACGGCTCCGGCAAGTCTACCTTGCTCAAGATGTTGGCGGGATTGGAACCTTACGACAGTGGAGATCTAGAAATTAGCAACCAAATGCGGCGGGTTTATTTGCCTCAGCAACCTGATTTGAACCCCGAGTTAACCGTCCTCGAGCAGGTCTTTGCCGCGAGCGGTGAGCGTATGCAGCTGGTTCGAGATTATGAGTTGCTCTCCCAAAAAATTGCCCACAATCCGGAGCCATCTTTACTTAATCAGCTTGCACGCCTCCAAGAAAAAATGGATGCAAGTTCCGCTTGGGATCTGGAAACTCAAGCCAAGATGATTTTGAGTAAGCTCGGGATTCAGGATTTTGAGCGTCCCGTGGGCGAACTGTCCGGGGGCTATCGGAAGCGGATTGCTTTGGCCGCAGCGCTGATGGCGGAAGCGGATTTGCTGCTGATGGATGAGCCCACCAACCATTTGGATGCCGGGTCGGTGGAATGGCTCCAGGAATATTTACAGCGCTATCGAGGAGCATTGATCCTAATCACCCACGATCGTTATTTTTTGGATCAGGTCACCAACCGCATTATCGAAATCGATCAGGGGGATTTCTATAGCTACGCTGGGAACTACGCCTACTATCTGGAGAAAAAAGCCTTAGCGACCGAATCTATCAATAGCTCGCGTAAAAAACATGTCGGGTTACTGCGTCGAGAGTTAGCGTGGCTGCAGCGAGGACCGAAAGCCCGTAGCACCAAACAAAAAGCACGCATTCAACGGGTCGAAGAACTTCAAGAAAAACAGTTCAAAACAACCCAAGGCAAAGTCGAAATTGGGAGTGCCGCCCGTCGCCTCGGCAAAAAAGTCATTGAACTTAAAAATGTTTCAAAACAATTCGGCGATCACATTTTAATTAAGGACTTTACCTATGAATTTACCGGCCGCGATCGCGTCGGCATCGTCGGTCCTAATGGAGCGGGTAAATCGACCTTGATGAATCTGATTACTGGTCGGTTGAAGGCAGATTCTGGTGCGGTGGATATTGGTTCAACGGTTCATTTTGGCTATTTTGATCAGCATTCTGAAGATTTACTGGATTCATTAAATCAAGAACTGCGGGTGCTAGATTACCTCAAGGAAACCGCCGAATATGTAAAGTTAGCGGACGGGGCACAGATCACCGCCTCGCAGATGCTAGAGCGATTTTTATTTCCGCCGAATCAACAATATGTGCCTTTACACAAACTCTCTGGCGGAGAAAAACGACGCCTCTTTTTGTTGCATGTGTTGATGCAGTCGCCGAATGTGATGATCTTGGACGAGCCGACGAATGATTTGGACGTTCAAACCTTAGCTGTCTTGGAAGAATATCTGAGCGATTTCCCTGGAACGGTGATTGTCGTTTCTCACGATCGTTACTTTTTAGATCGCACAGTTGACGAAATTTTTGCGTTAGAAACTGCGGGTAATATTCGGCGCTATCCCGGCAACTACAGCATTTATCAAGAGATCAAAGCAAAGGAAGACAAACTCAACCCTACAGTCCCGAAGGAAAAAGTTGAGACGTCCTCTCCATCGACTAAACCAACCCAAAAACCGGTTGATAGTAATAAACCTCGGCGTTTATCAAACTATGAACGTCGTGAATACAATGGTTTAGAAGACAAAATCGCGCAACTGGAAGAGCAGAAAGCTGAACTCGAAAAGCAGCTTTATGAAAATCCACCAGCTGACTATGCGGAAACGAGTAAGCTCGCGGAACAGTTAGAGGACCTCAATCAAACCATTGAAGAGAAAACGTTGCGCTGGATGGAATTAGCTGAAAGAGCGGATCTCTAGCTGTTCGACGGCAATTCATTGCTTGACTAGACAATGCATTAGCATTACGGCGTTGCATAATGTGGGGATGAAGCAAAATTAAGGGGGAACGTAAAAGAAAAACCGCCAATGGAATGTCCAGAGTGCAAGTCAAGCCATATTCGCAAAAACGGAATCCGTCGCGGGAAACAGAACCATATTTGCGCCAACTGTGGCCGCCAATTCGTTGAAAACCCGAAAATCCATCGTAGCTAAAGCGATGACGTCCGCCGAATTTGCCTTCGCATGATTGTCAATGGCATGGGCTATCCCGGCGTGGAAAGAGTGACCAATGTTCACCACACAAGGCTCCTGAGATGGCATCGCCTGGTGGGAGAGTTACTAACGGATGCTGATGAAGGGGAAGAGATTCCAAGAGTCAGTAAGCTGGATGAACTGGAAACTTTTGTGGGGACAAAAGTCGCGAGACCTCCCGTTGCCGAAAGGCCAAAGGGAACGCTCGCCAAGACAAAATAGACTGTGACTCTGGACAGCAGTAGACCACTTCCGAGCCGGGATATTGGGGTGGGCGCTGGGAGACCACAGTTCCGAAACGTTTGAACCACTGTGGAACGAGATCAAAGGCTGGGATTGCTACTTTTGGGTGACAGACGGCTGGACAGTCTACCCAGGGTTTATTCCCGAAGGAGACCAGATAGTGAGTAAGAAGTACATGGCAAGGGCGGAAGGAAAAATACGAGGCTGACGTACTACTTGGCGAGACTGCACCGGAAAACGTTGTGTTATTCGAAGTCAGTGGAGATGCTCAAACATGGAGTGAGGTTGCTAATCCACTACCTGAAATTTGGAGATGTACCTGTTCCTTCCCGTTCATCCCTTAATTAAGCAACGCAGATTATATAACAATCGAAAACTTCGAGTTTCTTGATGACCCCATAACAAACGGCATCACTTTTTGACATAGTCTATGAACCTTTTCGGGACGCCCAATCGCGCCAAATTTTCGGTGGTGAGTTGAGGTGCCGCTATGGGTGTGTGAATAAGCGTGGAATTTTTACCAATTTTGTAGTTGAGTGCCTGTTTTTCCTGACCACTATCAATGCCACTATCCAGCAGCTCTTGCAGCTGTTCAGGTTGAACGGTCAAAAAAACTAGCTGCTCTCCGCCCGTACCCAACTGAATCAGATCTTGAGAATTCAAAAAACAGTCGGTAATCCGTTCACCATTGACATAAGTTCCATTGCTGCTTGGCTTTCTGGCAGCCCCCCCATCAATGAGCTGAAACCTTTTTTCATCATCACCCCCTGTTCGAGTCCGCAGCAACGACGCATGATACCGAGAAACTCTGTTTGTGGATAAAACGATATCGTTCGAAGTGTGACGCCCAATATTCGTCAATGGCTGGGTCAACTTATATATAAACCTTGTATCATCACAAGAATAAAGAAGGATATTTTCCATCACTGTAAAACTGATGCTTAAATCCAACAATCAACCAGCTGAGAGCACACAATATTAATAAGCTAAAGAGAATAACCCGAAAGACATATAATTCCAACACTATAGCTTGAGAATAATATTAAAGTCTTTGTTTCTAAAGCTCTTTTAACTTAATGTAAAGCATTTTCTCAGATTTTACAACAAGGGTATTGCCAATAATAGCTTTCAATACTTGACTGGCCGCATTGAGCGTCATGCCTATCTGTAGATTCAATAGACCTCTTGCACGGACCCATTTGTTGGAGGCTAAAACCCATTAAAATCGTTCAATTTTCCGATTCCTGCAAGAGGTCTAATTATTGTTTGAGCTAGAACGTTGTCATGATGTCAGAGCATTTCATTTTAATGCGTTCCGAATCAAAATTGTTCCAGCGGCTGCGCCCGGAATACCCTAAGCAATTTTTAGTCTTAGTTTCTCGTTTGTCATGCCCGCCGACAGATGCAAACTGGTCGTTACATGTGTAGAAATCTTAAGACACTGCAATCAAAGAACCCTCAGCCGCTGATTTTTGGATCTCGATTTGAGTAGGCATGCGTTCCACAATGTAAGGAATATGGGTAATGATGCCAATGAGGCGGTCTTGCTGCCGGAGCGTTTCCAGCGCAATCGCAGCGGCTTCTAACGTTTCGGGATCTAAAGTGCCAAATCCTTCATCGATAAATAGGCTCCCGAGTTCGGTCCCTTGCGACAGTTTTTCGGATAGCGCTAAGGCCATGGCGAGAGAAGCAGTAAAGGTTTCGCCCCCGGACAAGGTTTTGATGCGGCGGTGTTCGCCCCCGTTCCAATTATCAGCGACATAATATTCATTTTTCTCGACATGCAGTTGATAGCGTTGGTCGCTGAGGTCTTTCAGGATGAGGGTCGCTCGGGCAACCAGTTCTTCTTCTAGTTTGGTGAGTAGATAGGCTTGAAAGTGATCGCTTTTGAGATGATTTCTCAGCGCACCATAAACTTCGGTTTGCTCTTCCGCGGTTTTGAGTTGAGTCGCAAATTCTTTCGCTTTGGCTAAATTTTTGGCTGCGGCTTGAACGGCCGCTTCCAGCTCTAGCTTGGCTTTTTGACGTATTTCTACGCTCTCGATGGCGTCTGTTTTGGCTCGCTCTCGAGCTGCGACCTGCTCTGCATCCGTTTTGCGATCGCCAATTTGGATTTTGAGAGCATCTAATTGACTATCGAGCCGGGTGAGAGCCTGGGTATATTGCGCAATTTCCGCTTCCCAGGATTGCTGCTGAGCGAGAGGAACCAATGCAGTTTTAAATTCTGCTAACGTGAGTTGACTAGTTGACAGTGCCGTGTCCCAGGCAGTCGTTTGCTGTTGTTGTTGGGTCGATAGTGCCTGGAGCTGAGCGTTTAGTTGCGTTTGAGTGGTGCGTAAGCGATCGCAATTTTTTTCGACGGTTTGTAAAGTCGTTTGCGCTTCGCGGTTAGCGGAGTCTAGTTTTTCTCGCTCGTCTGCCAGCGTCTGTATCAAATCGCTTAAGTTTCGACCTTCAGTAATTTCGGCGAAGGCGTGGGCTAATGTCTGGATTTCCTGTTGACGCCGTTGATAAGCGGCTTGGGCATCCTGCGCTTCCTGCTCTAAATTCACGCAGCGCTGCTGATTGGTGGCAAATCGGTCTTGATTATGTTCCTGGGTCAGGACGTATTCCTTTTGTTGGGCCGTGAGCGTTTGAACCAGTTCGGTCTGTTTAATTAAAGTTTGCCGCTCCTTAGCAAGTTGAGTTTTCTCCCAGCTATCTTGTTGCAGACAATCAGCCAGTTGAGCATCGACTTGTTGGAATTCCCGGCGACGGTCTGTTAATTCAGCTTTTTGGGCCTCGGTCTGCTTGTCCAGATTTTCGAGATCAGCCGTGACCTTGATTAAGCTCGTCTTTATGTGATCGCTAGTGGATTGTGCCTCTGTCTCTAGAGTTTCTAGTGGTTGCAGATCAAGCAAATCAACCGATTCTCCTGAAAAATGCGCTGAGATTGACCCCCCACAAACAGGGCAAGTATCCCCAGGGGAAAGTTCAGCTCGGATCACAGCGGCTCGGTTGAGCTGTTCCCGCTGCTGATTTTCTGCGATCGCCTGTTTAAGGTCTGTTTGCCTTTGGGCTAAAACGGCTGTGGCTTGGGCGAGCTGGGTCGATAATTCGCTCTGCTGTCCGCTGAATTCTTGGCGCGCTTGAGTTTGCGATCGCAACCTGGTCATAATGCCATCGAGCTGTTGTTCGAGCAGTTCCCATTGAGGGAGTAAAGTTTGGGCGGTGTCCAGAGCGGCGAGGCGTTGGGGATTCGGTTGGAGTTGTACCAGGCGCGCTTGCGTCTCGGTAATTTGGGTTTCGAGAGTGGCTAGGGTCTGCGCGAGAAATGCTTGGTCAGTTTGAAGTTGTTGCAGTTCGGTTTGCTTGCGTTGCTGTTGAATTTGGGCTTGAGTTTCTTCTACTTGGGCTTTATCAATTTCAGGCTCAAGTCGTTGGGCCGTTTCGAGTTTCCGCGCTTGGGCTTCGAGCTGAGCCTCTATTTCCGTGGCTTGCGTTTGAAACTCTGCGTAATGGGTCTGTTGCGTCTCGTAGCTAGCCTGTGCTGCAATGAATTCCGTGCTTACCGTGTCGATTTGCTCCTGCAACTCCGTAAGATTTTGACGAGTCTGCTGCAAGTTTTCCCAATCGCCTCGGATCCGATCCGCCTGCCGAGAACGCACGAGGTCACGGTTAATGTCTGCAATTCTATCCGCTTGGGTGGTGAGTGCTTCTTTCTCGGTCGTTAACGTTTCAAACTGCTGGCACTGGGCAAAGAGTTGAGTTTCACTTTCAAAGAGTTGTGTTGCGTCAGCGGCAGCTTGTCGATATTGAGGAAGAGCGTTGGTTAATGCTTCTAGCTCATTTTGTTGAGTTTGTAAGTCTTGTGGGCTAGGCGCATCTAGGTTGGTAATCACTTCAGCGAGGGTTTCCTGTTGCTGTTGAGCGGCCGTGTAGCGCTGTCCAGCCTGCTCCTGCATCTTTTTCAAGATATCTAAGCCACACAACTCTCGCAAAATCGCCCGGCGTTCTCCTGGTGCTCCTTGCAAAAATTCGGCAAATTTCCCCTGCGGCAACATCACTGCTTTGCAGAACACGTTGTAGTCAAGATTTAAGAGTTGATCGAGGGTTTTGATATCTAACGGCACCCAGCTGTCCTTCTGCCATTTTTCGAATCGACTATCTCGCTTGATAT
>JBCDHF010000013.1:0-22893 GCA_038750375.1 Cyanobacteria bacterium P01_H01_bin.15 | reverse complement strand
GTGTTTGGTTTATTGAACAGCTCAAACCCTTACTTTTGCCGAGAACGCTTAATTCAGCACCAGAAATATTGCCGCAAGATTCACACTTAATCGCTGTGATGTTTATTGATTTGGATCGATTTAAGGTCATAAATGATAGTTTGGGGCATATTGTCGGAGATCATCTACTTGCGAGTGTGGGAGAACGTTTAGGTCAGAATATTCGAACTCAGGATGGGTTGGCTCGTTTTGGAGGAGATGAGTTTGCGGTGCTTCTTCGGCGTTTACCCAATCGAGAAGATGCTTTTCTGGTGGCATCACGCTTAGTCCAGAGCTTCCAAAAGCCCTTTGAGGTGCAGGGGCATACGTTCTCTCTCGGCATCAGTATTGGCATTGTTTTCGGTCACAAAGATTATCAAGTCCCAGAAGATATTCTTCGTGATGCTGACTTGGCTATGTACCAAGCTAAATATCGCGGTGGTAATTGTTATACAGTGTTTGAAGAAGTCATGCGGCCCCAGGCCATGCAACGACTTCAGTTAGAGCAAGATTTGCGCCAAGCGATTACTGCGGAACAGTTGTGTTTGTATTATCAGCCGATCTGGTCATTGACGGATCATACCATTACGGGTTTTGAATCTTTATTGCGTTGGCACCACCCAGACCGTGGTTGGATTTCACCCGCTCAATTCATTGTAATCGCAGAAGAGACCGGTTTTATCCATCAGTTGGGTTGGTGGGCGATTGAGCAAGCGGTGACCCAATTTTACCGATGGCAGAAGACTTATCCCGCTGCGAGTAGCTTGAGTTTAAATATCAATATCTCGGCTCATCAGATCAAAGACCGTCAATTTCCGCAACGATTTGCAAAACTCATTACTGAGTTGGATCTAGACGGGCGCTGTTTAAATCTCGAAATCACAGAAACAAGCTTTTTGGAGACGGCTCAGTATTACCCGGAAAATTTTGCCTTCCTACGGAAGCTAGGTGTCGAAATTTGTATTGATGATTTTGGGGTAGGATATTCCTCTTTGAGTCGATTGCATCGCTTGCAAGTAGATACCATCAAAATTGATCGCTCATTTGTGATGGATATTGATGTTGATCCACAAAAGAAAGCGATTACAGGAACGATCATCACCTTGGCGCACCAACTAGGTGCTCAGATTATTGCTGAAGGGATCGAATCCGAAGCTCAGCAAACTCATCTGATAAACTTAAAGTGTCCTTTTGGCCAAGGCTTTTACCTCGCAAAACCCCTGCCCGTTGATGCAGCGAGCAACCTGATTGCTACACTTTAATTCTATTTCAGAGAGTTGCTTAATTCGATATTTTTGAATCTTTCGTTAGAGTAGAACTCTAGGTGACTTTAAGAAGCACTAAATTATATCAAGACTTCTGTTGATAAGCGATCTGGGCCTCCTTAAACAGTTGTTCATAACGGTCCAATGCTTGCGAAAATGCATAGGTTCTCTCCGCATAAGCACGTCCTTGCTTCCCCATCACTTTTAGCCGTTCTCGGTCACTGTATAACATACGAATCGCATCTGCTAATGCTTTAGGGTCTTCTGGCGAAACCACCATGCCGCCGCCACTGGTATTGATGGCATTGGCGGCAGTACCATTGCTCGGAACAGAGGCCAGAATGGGGCGACCGCTTGCTAACAATACCTGGATTTTAGACGGCATATTGAAAGCAATCACATTACTCTTTTGCATTACTAACGCTAAATTTGCAGCTCCCAACATCTCCGGTAGCTTTTCTCGGGGCTGAAAATTAAAAAATTGAACATTATTGATGTCAGCACCTTGAGCTTGACAATAGGCACGCAGCTCCGCGATCGCTTTGAGCTCACCTACAATTGTAAAGACTAAATCAGTTAAATCCGTTAGAAGTGGAGCGGCTCGAATAACCGTTTCCAAACCCTGGGTCAAGGCAATGTTGCCTGAATACAGCACAATAAATTTGTCAGTGAGCTGATTCTTTGTCCGGAAGTAAGTCTGTTGACTATTTGTTGGTCTTATAAAATCAACGTTAACCCAATTAGAGATTTCCACAATCTTGTCGTTGGGGATTCCTTTCTGCAACAAATTTTTCGTAAAACCATTAGCAATGACACTAATTTTAGTCGCGTGGCGATAAGCAAATTTTTCTAACTTTTCAAAAATCTTGATGAGTCGGGGATTGGTCAATAAGCCGACATGTACTGCGGCATCGGGCAAAATATCTTGCAAGTTTAAAATCAGAGGAGCTCGGTACCACCAACTTACAAATGCGGCCGGTATTGACACCGGTAATCCTGGTACAACAAGTAAAATAACGTCCGGACGAGGACCTTTAAGCGCTTGAAGAAGACTGAGTCCCATAAAACTAATTTCAAACAGTCCCCGATTCCGAAAACTGCGCTCAGGTTTAGCCCACACAAAAGAGCGCTGAATTGTAACATTATTGCGCGTTTCAGTTCGATATAAGTTGCCCCGATATTCCGGATAAATCATGCTTCCCGGGTACCAGGGTAGTGCTGTTACCACCCGAACCTGATGCTCGCGTTGGGCGAGGCCTTCTGCTAGTTCGGTCATCAAAGGCGCAATACCAATAGGTTCGGGATGATAGTTATAAGAATAAATCAGAATACGCATCAGTCAATATAAATAAGGTCGCTAATCGAGCCCACATACAGAAGCAATTAAGACAGATCGATGTCCGGATTGACAAGCCAAGATCAAATTTATATTTCGTGCTCTAGATATTCGCCTTTCCGAGTCGCTGGATTGACCGCTTGTCTTGTTGGATGAATTGACCCTAACGGGTTTTCAAAAAAAAGTAACGCTATTTGGCCACAATTCTACTGATAGCCACAAGTCGCTTTAGTCTGTTAGTGAGCACTCATCGTGATCGCCATTTTACAAAAGAGGGATTGCGTGCCAGAGCTCATTTAAGCTTAAGCAACTCAAAATAAAAGTGTCGTAGGCAATTTAGGGAAGACTGGGCCTGTATCGGGCGCCAATAAGGCTATTTTTGGAGAATTTCATCGGCGATGGTTACTATCAAATTTTCTGCCAAACAAATATGGATGTCCCTTTGCTTGGTTGCGCTGTGCGTCATTTCCGGATGCGGCAATCCTCCTCCTTTGGACCCCCCGTCACCCTATGCTCTGGTTCAAGAAGAAAGCTCTCAACAAAGTGTGCAAGCGGTTGATCAAAGCGCAATTAATGGGGCGCAATTCAATCGTTTTTTCCCGACAACAGACGGTGATTATAGTCGCGTCTACACTCAAGAGAAACAGGGTTTTGCTGAGGCTAAGTTAAAGCAAGAGGACATGGACATTGCCATGCTTTCAATCTCCGACACGCTCAGTAATCCAGCTGCTCGCGACAAGTTTACTGCCAGCAAAAAAACAATAGCCGGATTTCCGGCAGTAAACCAAGGTAGTACTGGTACTGCGATTCTCGTGCGTGATCGCTATCAAGTCAAAGTGCTGTCTCGTTCAGAAACATTTACTTCTGAGAATCGAGAATCGTGGTTGATCAAATTTGATCTGGACGGTCTTGCAAAACTCCAATAGACATTTTTTCCACTATGAGTAAAAAAGTCATTTTTGAACTGGTGGATCAGCTCCCCACCAATAATTTGACCATTCGGGCTCTCAAAACCCTCGACCGCGTTATTCCAGGGGAGTGGGAGAATACTGTTGGTTTTGATAACACCATTCGTGTTGTCACCGGGGAGAGTGACCCTGCTCTGATCCAAGCGATCGGCGAACGAGCGGTGGTGCTTTTTAATGACAAATCTCAGGGCTATCAGAATGCGCTGTGGCTTTATCAGAAAGTAGACGAAGCAGATAAAGCCTTAGGGACAGCAATTCTGGCCAATAAGCTGAGCGATAAAGTGCCGCTAATGGGCTGGGTGAGCCGCTTGACTCCCAGAGCGCAAAAGGCTCAGACCATTGACCTTTCCATTAAGTTGGTCGTTGAGTTGGTAGCTTTTTGTCAAATTAACGGAATTCCCGGAGACAGCATTGGGGATTTTGTCCAGTCGTTGTCTGACTATAGCGGTGAATCGTTGATGCGCTTGACCGCGCTGATTTGCTTTGACGGCTTGATTCCGCTCGGACCCCATTTTTTAAGCTCTGTGACTGAAACCCTTACCAATCTGCCGCCGAAAGAGCTGACCGCTAACCCTGTATTTAATCGTGTTCAAAACCTGATTCCGGGTCAAAATCCAGCGAGTAAATTGGCTTTCATGGGGGAAAGTTTTGAGGCCACTCAAGGTTGGATTTCCGATTTCACTCGCGATCGGGCATTAACCCCAGAGAAAGTGGCTGATAATCTAAAAACTTTCATCGACTTCACCGAAGATAAGTTGGACTATCTGGGGGCATTGCTGGACGTTTCGACTAATTACTATGAGCATACAGGGATTCAAACCCTGGCTAGACGACTGATCGAGCGAGCATTTGCGGAAACTTAGTGACGGTTGAGGTCTCCTCAACGAAAAGGGTAATCCATCGGCGTACGATTCAATTGAGAACTACTGGGGAAAAACCCAATTTATTTAATCGGCAGATTATGAACCTCATGGCAGAATGTGAGCCTGAGGCCC
Source organism: Cyanobacteria bacterium P01_H01_bin.15 (assembly GCA_038750375.1). Lineage (GTDB taxonomy): Bacteria > Cyanobacteriota > Cyanobacteriia > Cyanobacteriales > JAAUTE01 > JAAUTE01. Next base: position 18,311 of record JBCDHF010000013.1, on the reverse strand, counting down.
GATTTTTGAGCTTGCTTAAGGCGCTGATCCATCGGAAACCTGAGTCAGGTTTGAATCGGTCTTAGTCAGGCGATTGCCTGGCTCCTATGCCATTGGTCTTTATCTTGGGCTAATTTTTCGAATTGAGCTGGTGAGCAGACAACATTTATCGTGACTGCTCGGCTCATTTATTCCACCTCAGTAGAGCTCAGCTTTTTTATTTTTTGGACCGTAATCCATCTCTTTTATCGCTATGACTAAGTTTGTATTTATTACCGGCGGTGTTGTCTCCAGTATTGGAAAAGGAATTGTGGCTGCCAGCTTGGGGCGCTTGCTCAAATCGCGGAACTATTCGGTTTCTATTCTTAAGCTGGACCCATACATCAATGTTGATCCAGGTACCATGAGTCCCTTTCAACATGGAGAAGTTTTTGTTACCGATGATGGTGCTGAAACCGATCTGGATTTAGGGCATTACGAGCGATTTACTGATACCTCCATGTCTCGGCTCAATAGCGTGACGACAGGCTCTATTTATCAGGCTGTGATAAATAAAGAACGCCGTGGCGACTACGAAGGTGGGACGGTGCAGGTGATCCCCCACATCACCAATGAAATTAAAGAGCGAATTTTGCGGGTGGCTCAGGATACTCATCCTGATGTGGTGCTGGTGGAAATTGGGGGGACGGTCGGTGATATTGAGTCGCTTCCTTTTTTAGAAGCCATTCGACAGTTTCGGAAAGATGTGGGTCGGGGCAACGTAATTTATATGCACGTTACTTTGATTCCTTGGATCAAGGCTGCTGGGGAAATGAAAACTAAACCAACTCAACACTCAGTAAAGGAATTGCGTTCCATTGGTATTCAACCCGATGTATTGGTGTGTCGCTGTGAACGACCCTTGCCATCTAGTCTCAAAGATAAGCTGTCCGCCTTTTGCGACGTACCGGTAGACTCGGTGATTATGTGTCAGGATGCCAGCAGCATTTATGAAGTCCCACTCATTCTGGAGCAGGAGGGTCTTGCGGAACAAACCTTAAGGTTGCTTAATATTGAGTCTCGCTCACCTGACTTAGAGCCTTGGCAGGATCTGGTGAATCGGCTGTTAAAACCGACCCGCTGCCTTGAAATCGCCATTGTCGGAAAGTACACGCAGTTAAGTGATGCTTATCTGTCTGTGCTAGAAGCCTTGAGGCATGGGGCCGCTACCCTGGCCGCCGAGATTAAGCCGACCTTTGTGAGCGCGGAAGACATTGAGCAACATAGCGCGGAGCGCTATTTGAGTGGGGTTGCTGGTGTTTTGGTTCCAGGGGGATTTGGGCATCGAGGCATTGAAGGTAAGATCCAAGCAATTCGTTACGCCAGAGAACAGGAGGTTCCGTTTCTGGGGCTATGCTTGGGTATGCAATGCGCTGTGATTGAATGGGCTCGTCATCTGGCCCAGCTTTCAGAAGCCAATAGCGCTGAATTTGATGAAAAAACCCTGAATCCGGTAATTCACTTGCTGCCGGAACAGCAGGACGTCAAAGATTTAGGGGGGACGATGCGTTTGGGGCTTTATGCTTGTCGTCTAGCCTCAGACACTTTGGTCTCCAAGCTCTACGGTGAGGAGGTGGTGTATGAGCGTCACCGCCATCGCTACGAGTTTAATAATGCTTATCGCGGTCTTTTCTTGGAAAGTGGTTACGCGATCAGTGGGACTTCGCCGGACGGTCGTCTGGTCGAGATTATTGAATATCGCAAGCACCCATTTTTTGTGGGGACACAGTTTCACCCAGAGTTTCGCTCTCGTCCCAATGCCGCTCATCCTCTCTTCTTAGGTTTTATTGAAGCGAGTATTTATGGAAAATCCCCAACTGCGGCTTCTTTGGCGACCTCAAATATGGAAAAACTTTCGCTGGTCAGTCAAGAGCCTTCTTAGGCAGTGACTTCGGCAGCTAGAAGGTAATACGAAGAAGCTTTTGGGCAGCAAAGTTGTTAGGTTAAGAAATGTGTACTTTTGCTTCGGGTGGCTAATGTTAGGCAGCAATCGGGCAATTGTTCAGCATTTTTTCCAGAGCAATACTTAATGATTAAGCCACTGATATTAGGAATTACTGGGGCTTCAGGGCTCATTTATGCCGAGCGAGCCTTAAAGCACCTGCTAGCGGCAGATCACGTTGTTGATGTGGTGGCTTCAAAATCAGCTTATTTGGTTTATCAGGCTGAAGATCAGATTCGAATGCCATCTGAGCCTGAACAACAAGAGGCGTTTTGGCGTGAGCGGGCGGGTGTTTCTACGTCAGGAAAGCTGCGCTGCCATCGCTGGGGAAATGTGGGGGCGACGATTGCGAGCGGTTCTTTTCGAACTCAGGGTATGGTTGTGATGCCCTGCAGCATGAGCACAGTCGGCAAGATTGCCAATGGCTTGAGTTCTGATTTGTTGGAGCGGGCAGCCGATGTCCAGCTTAAGGAGGGGCGTCCGTTGGTACTGGTTCCCCGCGAAACGCCCTTGAGTTTGCTACATCTCCGCAATTTGACCGCTTTGGCGGAAATGGGAGTTCGGATTGTGCCGGCTATTCCAGCTTGGTATCACCATCCTCAGTCCATTAATGATTTAGTAGATTTTGTCATCGCGCGAACCCTCGATCAGCTCGGAATAGACTGTGTTCCTCTCAATCGCTGGGACGGTCACTAGCGCAGATTCCATGAGTGATTGGATATTTTTGTTGACAATTCTCATCGTCCTGAGTTTCCTGCTGCGGCTGATCACGCATCTGCAAACATGGCGATATTTTGCCCAGATTGCTTCGACCACCACAGCTCAGAATTGGCAGCCAAACGTTTCTATCATTGTTCCGGTAAAAGGCTTAGATCAAGGGGCTCTCGCTAATTTTCGCAGTCTCTGTAATCAGGCATATGTTCAGCCCTATGAGTTGATATTTGCTCTGGAGTCGGAATCTGAACCGGCTGTTCCTGTGATTCAGGCGTTAATTCAGGAAAATTCAGATCAGTCAATCCGGCTTGTTTTGAGTAATCCTCTCGGGTTGACTGCTGTCGGAAAGCTCAAAAACTTAATTGCAGGTTATCGAGCGAGTCGGCACGAGGTCATTGTTCTCATCGATTCCGATGTTCACGTTGAGTCTGACATTTTAACTCGGTCCGTGAATGTGGTTGAACCTTCTGGAGCTGGCGCTGCTTATGCGGTTCCGGTGTGTGAAGGCAGTGAAGATTGGGTGGCGGCGTTGCACAATCTGCTTATCAATAATTCTGTGCCGAGTTACGCCTCTACTGCGTATCAGAAGTAAACAACAGCGCTGGTCGGCTCGATTATTGTTACCCGTCGAAATGTTTTAGAAAGCATTGGTGGGCTAGATGTGATCGCAAATCGGGTAGTGGGAATCGATGTGTCTTTGGGACAGGCGATTCATCAGGCTGGTTATTCTATTGAACTGCTGCCGGATCCTGCACGGATGTAACACGCTCACGATACGTTGAGACAGTTTTGGTGGCAGATTCATCGTTGGTTGGCTACGATTCGCCATTATTATCCTGGTTTTCCTTGGGTGATGGTTTTTCTGGCCTTACCACTGTGGTGGGCGTTGGCCTTTCTGGGATTTGCCGCGCTTCAACAGGCGCATATTGTCTTCCTGGGTGTTGTTTGGGGGTGGATGTGCTGTCCGTTGTTCTGCTCAAACAGCGATTAGTTAAAGATCCAAAAATTTGGCGCTTCATCTGGGTCGCTCTACTTAGTCAAGCGGTGAGCTTGCCGTTGCTAATTCAGAGTGTCTTTTCGGACAAGGTCTTGTGGCGCGGTCAATGGCGCTCTGTCGCTGAGACTGAATAGCGAATATTTGAAAACAACAATTTTTCCAGGGTCGGGTTTGCGAGCTCCCCCCAGATCGCCCTTCTAGTGACCATTACGCAATGTCAGGGACTTGGTCTATTCTGAGGCGCACTTCATTTTAAGTTAAGATTTGCAAATAAAATTAAAATCGAAGTTAGCCATCATGGGCTCCCAGCCATCTCTCTTTGCGCAAATTAGTCGTTGGTTTCAGCCGGCTGCCGATTGGCAGCAGTATCAGCAACCGTCCAATAGCTTTATTGAACTTCAGCATCTTAGTAAAAGTTTTGCAGAAGGCATTACCCAACGACAGGTACTGAGTGACCTTTCAATTAATTTTGAGGAAGGTCAGTTCATTGTGTTGTTGGGGCAGAGCGGTAGCGGCAAAAGTACTTTGCTGAACCTAGTCAGCGGGATTGAGCGTCCGACAGCCGGGAAAGTACTCATTGATGGCGTCCCCGTTACCGAACTTAATGAACGCGCTTGCACCTTATTTCGCCGGGATCAGATTGGCATTATTTTCCAGTTTTTCAACCTGATTCCCACTCTGACCGTGCTCGAAAATGTGACCTTGCCTCAGGAGTTGGCGGGGAGTGCGCCCAAAGATATTGAAGAAAAAGCGCAGCAGTTACTCGCTAAAGTCGGTTTAGGCGATCGCGCAGCGGCCTTCCCCGACAAACTCTCCGGTGGTCAGCAGCAACGAGTTGCGATCGCAAGAGCGTTAGTCCATGAACCGCGTTTGATTTTGGCAGATGAGCCGACCGGTAATTTAGATGAGGATACCGGAGAAACAGTGCTAAAGCTGCTGTTGGATTTGACGCGCAATGCCAACAAAACCTTGATTATGGCGACCCATAATCCCGATATTGCCCGCTTTGCCGATCGGGTGTTGCGTGTTCACGAAGGTCATTTGGAAGACGCGACTGCAGAATTTGAAGGTCCCTCTGCCGCCACCAATCAGGCGGAGGCGGTGACGGTCTAATGGCGTCTTCTCATCGTTCTAGCGAGTCAGGAAAGTCTCCCATTGAAACTGCGGTGGTTGATAATGCCCCGTTGTGGCGGCTTACTTGGCGTCGGGTTCGTCGTCGACCCTTTCAATACATTCTGTTTGTATTAGGCATTGCCATCGGCGTTGCCATGATGGTGTCCATTGATTTGGCGAACGGTTCAGCCCAACGCGCCTTTGAACTTTCGACCGATGCGATCGCGGGGCGGACAACCCACCGCATTGAAGCTGTTTCGCCCATTGGTGTAGACGAGTCGGTCTATCGCCAACTGAGGAAAGAGCTGGGTTATACCCAATCAGCACCCATTGTGGAAGGGTATGTAGTGGCGGAAGAGCTCAACCAACAGCCCATGCGGTTAGTGGGGGTAGACTTTTTTGCGGAAGCGCCGTTTCGGAGTTATTTGAGTTCGGATGGCGATGGCGATAGTAGTCAAGGTGTCGAGGCGCTGACGGCATTTTTGACGGAGCCGAATACTGTCATTTTGGCAAAGGATACGGCTGCTCAGTATGGGGTAAACGTGGGCGATCGCTTGACGCTAACCTTGGCGGGGCAGCCACTGTTTGCTCGGGTCGTCGGAATTTTGCAGCCTGCTAATGCGTTGACTCGGGATGCACTAAGTAATGTGCTGTTTACCGATATTGCTTCGGCGCAAGAAGCCTTGGGGATGCAGGGACATCTTAGTTATGTTGACTTGATTGTTGAGGATGAAGATATCCTCGCTAGCATTCAAGACTTTTTACCAGACGGAACTAAGCTCACGACTGCTCAAGCCCAAAAGAATGCGGTGCAGCAGATGACGGCTGCCTTTGAGCTAAATCTCACCGCCCTAAGTTTGCTGGCTTTGGTCGTTGGGATGTTCTTAATCTATAACACCGTCACCTTTAGCGTGATTCAGCGCCGGGCTTTATTTGGGACGCTGCGCTGTTTAGGGGTTACTCAAGGTCAGTTATTTCAGCTGATTTTAGGGGAGTCCTTGGTGCTGAGCATTGTCGGTTCTTTGCTAGGTCTCGGTTTAGGAGTTGTCTTAGGTCACAGCATTGTTGGGCTAATTACCCAAACTATCAATGACTTTTATTTTGTGGTGTATGTCCGCGAGATTAGTTTAAGCAACACCACGCTGCTCAAGGGCATGTTCATCGGTATTTTTGCGGCGCTGTTTGCTTCGTTGATTCCGGCGATTGAAGCCATGCGAACATCTCCGAACAATAGTCTCAAGCGCTCGACCTTAGAAGGAAAAGTTCAAAAAATTCTGCCATGGCTGGTGGCGGCATGGGCTGTCTTCTCTTTAGGGGGTGCCGGACTGTTAGCGATTAGAAATGGGGGACTGGTCATTGCGTTTGGCGGCTTATTCGCGATTTTGCTGGCGGCTGCTTTGCTCACCCCGCCCTTGACGGCTGGGTTGATGCAGACTTTATCTCCTCTACTTAGTCAGCTATTAGGGATTCTCGGGAAAATGGCGCCTCGCGACATTGTGCGATCGCTCAGTCGAACGTCCATTGCGATCGCGTCTTTGATGGTTGCCGTATCCGTGATTGTGGGCGTTTCTGTCATGGTCGGATCTTTCCGAACAACCGTGGTGCAGTGGTTGGATCAATCTTTGCAGGCCGATATTTTTGTGACGCCACCGACCACGACTGCGAACCGGGTATTAGGCGGTATTGATCCGAGCGTGGTCCAAGAAGCCTATACCTGGCCGGAAATCGAGCGCATTGTGACTTACAACGATACGGATGTGTCGGTGCTTGCCTTTAACCGGGATGCGGAGAGCGCAGAGGAAATTTCAGTTAAACGGAATGCCAAATTGATTTCGGCGGATGGCGATGTTTCTGATGGTCAGCGACCATATTCCTGGATTCGGGATGACGTGAAAAATCCCTGGCCGCAATTGGATGCGGGAGAAGGCGTGATTATCTCAGAAGCGCTGATGCTGAGGGCGGGCTTATCTGAGCCGCCGGAAACCGTAACGGTCGAAGCGCCGCAAGGACCCAAAACTTTTCCAGTGCTGGCGGTTCTTTACGATTACTCCTCTGATCAAGGAACTATTCTGTTGGATAACGATTTGTACCTTGAGGCTTGGAAAGATCCCAATATCGCGTCGTTGGGCTTGTTTGTGAAATCAGGAATCTCTGTGGATGCGGTCGTGACGCAACTGCGGGAAACCTTTAAAGAACGTCAGGACTTAGTCGCGCAATCCAACCGTAATTTGCGTCAGGGCTCTTTAGAAATCTTTGACCGCACTTTCGCGATTACCGGTGCATTGCGGCTGTTGGCGGTCGTGGTGGCGTTCATCGGCATCTTGAGTGCTTTGATGAGCCTGCAATTAGAGCGGACCCGGGAACTAGGGATTCTGCGCGCCAACGGTATGACCCCGCCGCAAATGTGGCAGTTGACGCTACTGGAGACCGGCATTATGGGCAGTTTGGCGGGCTTCTTTGCGATGCCGCTAGGCTATGTCCTGTCGTGGATTCTGATTTATGTCATCAACGTGCGCTCGTTTGGCTGGACGTTACAGATGCAGATGCAGCCAAGTTATTTTTGGCAGGCTTGGGTTGTGGCGGTAGTAGCCGCGCTGCTGGCAGGAGTCTATCCGGCCTGGCGCTTAAGCCGCATGGTGGTGGCAACTGCAATTAGAGAGGAGTAGGGACATGAAAGGATTTAAAAATACGCTGCTAATTGGGCTGGCTGTCGGGATTGCATTGCTGGTGGCATTTTGGCCGCGTCCAGGTATCACCAATAGCGGTAAAGCGTCGGTGGAATGGCTGTCTGCGGAGAACGTCGCCGTCTCTTCCGATTTTCAGCAAGTCATGGAACCTCAGACCCTTGCGTTCCCCCAAGATTTGGGAGCTCATGAAGGCTACCAAACTGAGTGGTGGTATTACACCGGCAATTTAGCCACTAATGCCGGGCGCGAGTTTGGTTATCAGCTCACCTTCTTTCGGCGAGCCCTAACGCCTGAGTCTACGAACGTTGCTAACCCCTCAGATTGGCGCTCTAATCAAATCTATTTTTCTCACTTCACCATCAGCGATGTTGCAGAACAATCGTTTTATCCTCATGAACGGTTTAGCCGCCAGTCGGCTGGTTTGTCCGGCGCCGAAGCGGAGCCTTATCGTGTGTGGCTAGAAAATTGGTCGGCAACTGAGATTGAACCGGGGCAAGTGAAATTGGATGCGGTCGCGGATGATGTGGCGTTGAACTTGGTATTAACCGAAACTTTACCCCCTGTGCTCCAAGGCGATCGCGGATATAGCCAAAAAGGGTTTGAGGCGGGCAATGCGTCTTTTTACTATTCCATTGTGCAACAGCAAAGCGTCGGGACAATTACCATCGGGGACGAAACCTTTGAGGTGGCTGGTTTGACGTGGAAAGATCATGAATATTCCACGAGTGCGCTCAGTCCTGGCACGGTGGGTTGGGATTGGTTCTCGTTGCAGTTAGATGATGGTTCTGCGTTGATGCTCTACGGCTTACGTCAAGAGAATGGTGAGATTTCGGCAGTTTCCAGTGGTAAGTTCGTGAGCCCGACAGGTGAAACCCAGACCATTGACCATACGGAATGGCAGATTGATGTTTTGAGTACTTGGCGGAGTCCCGCCAGTAAAGCGGACTATCCCGCTCAGTGGCACATTGAAGTGCCGAAACTGGGAATCGTTCTTGATGGCAAGCCTTTAATGGCGAATCAAGAGTTAACCTTTGCCAGAACCTACTGGGAAGGGGCAGTCGGCTTTGAAGGGCACGTAGCCGAGCAGCTCGTCACCGCCAAAGGATACGTGGAAATGACCGGGTATGCGGATCGTCTAGATGTGGTGCTTTGAGTCCAAATGAATGATCACTGGTGCTTTCTCAACGGCCAGCCATTACTGTTGTTTGAGTACCACCAGCGTAATGTCATCAAAAATCTTTTGAGCGCCAATAAATTGATAGACATCGTCCACCACCACTTGGGCAATATCGGCGGCATCGCTCTGCCAGTTTTGACTAATCACCTCACAGAGACGGTCTAATCCGTACTGTTGATCGTCTAGGTTATAGGCTTCGGGAATTCCGTCGGTGTAGAGAACTACCCCATCTCCTCTCTGGAGTTCAATGGTTGTGTGATCTACAAAGTCAGCAATGTCATCGACCAGACCAATGGGTAACCCAAGATCCATCGTGTCGATTCGCTCCACGGTGCCGTTCTCTCGTACGATTAGTGCTTCTTCGTGCTGACCACTGATTCTCACTCGTTTTTCGACATAGTTTAAAATCGATAACGTGAGATTCTTTTCAGAATTCATACGCTGTACGTTCTGATAAATGGTGCGGTTAAGAATATCCAAAAACCTGATGGGGTTTAAATCTTTGACTTCCTGTAGGGTCCGCACCGCCGTCTGGGTCATCAACATCAACAGGCCACTTTCCAAGCCATGACCGGTCACATCCCCAATGCCGAGGGTCACAACGCCATCGGTTTGCAAGACATCATAATAATCGCCACCGACTTCATCCGCGGGCATCATATATCCGGCAATATCAAGACCCGGAACCTGCGCTAACTCATCTGTCTTCGGCAAAATCATTTGTTGAATTTGCCGCGCGACTTCCACTTCCATCCCCAAACGCAAGTTTTCCGCTTTGAGTTTTTCGTTGAGAGCCGTAATTTGTTCATTAGCGCCCGCTAACTCTGCGGTTCTGGCTTTCACCTTATCTTCTAGGGTCGTAAACAGTCCTTTCAACTGATCCGCCATGCTGTTAAAAGACTGAGCCAGGCTTTCCAGTTCGACAATGCGACTGTCGTCTTTAACCTGCTGATCCAAATCTCCGTCCGCCATTTTTTGCGAGGCTGCTGTAATCTGTTGGATCGGTCGGGTAATCCAATGAGCCGCTAAGATTCCGACTCCAATTGCGATCGCAAACGCGAGTAAACAAAGAACGATGGTATTACGGGTATTTTGCTGAATTTGGGCGAGGAAATCCCTTTCTGGGACCACCACGACCGTTAACCAGTTAATGCCTCGACCGTCCTGAATGGGTTGAGCATGGGCAAAATACCATTCGTTGCCAACTTTAAATTCAATGAGTTGTCCCTCACTCAACATCTCGAATTGCCCAAATTGGTCAAGTAGCGTCTGCGCAGCCGCCTGCACGACCGGATTTGCACTATCTATGGCTGGAATCCGGTTGATTTTGCGCGTGCCATTCTCGTCTTCATAGACCTCAAACGGTTGTTCAATCTGAGAGCTAGCCACCAGTTCGCCGGAACGCTCAATGATGAAACTCTGACCGTTGGGACTGATAAACAGATTGTCAATGAAGTCGGTGATGCGCGTGAGACGGACATTGATACACAGCACCCCAATCAAATCGCCGGCGTCGTCATACACCGGAGAGACGGGGGAAATGCCCAGAATGGTGTTGGCGCTGGAGAAAAAAGGATAAATTTCGCTCCAGGTCGGTGAGCCCGCTGCAGCCGCGGCTTCATACCAGGGCCGGGTGCGCGGGTCGTATTCTTTAAATGCCAGCAGTTTGTCCGGTTCGCCTTGAGCATCGAGCACAAAGGTGTTGCGAATCGGTGAGGTTTCCGGGGTGCGAATTTTGAGTTGAACGGTGCCATCGCCGCGATATTCTACGCCCACAAAATTCCCTTGTTCGTCCCCGTAGGAGAGATAACCGGCTAAATCTCCTGGATGCACTACCTGCCAAAAGTATCGCCGAAGCTTAACGAAGTCATCTAGGTTGAGATTTCCGCTTTTGACGCTGGCACTGTTGAGTCGCAGAATGTTTTGGGCTTGATCCAAGTAGGTAATGACATGCTCATCAATGCGGGTGCTGGTTGCCTGAGTGAGCTGATGACCCAAATCGTTGACAGCTCGCTGCCCGGCCCGAAAGGATAAATACCCGACCAGCCCCACAGCAGCGGCAATTTGCAGCAGAAACGGAACCACCAGCGTTGTGCGGAGCCGGAGCCGGCGTGAGTTCGCTTTTTGAGGGGCCTGGGTCATGTTTGGAGAACGCTTGTTAACTGGAATACACAAATGGGTCGCATAAACTTACCAAAAAAATACTGCATGGTTTGAGCTTCTTGGCGTATTCCTTGAACAATTTATTGTTTTGAATTCCTAGAAGTTACGGTTGTGTTGGCGTGAATTGTTAGCACTATTGAGTTTTATAGGGTTAGATTATGGCCTAAAGGCTAGGATCTGCTATGAAGATAATCCACTTAGAAATTCAGTTGAGGGTCGGGAATGGGGGCAGTTAGAGGGTCAGTGCGGATATTTGCGATCGCAGTTTGTGTCGTGATCATGATTGGTGGTGGGCTGTGGCTTACGGGTCAGCCTGCCCAATCTGCGGGTCAGACGGAGCTGTTGTGGTACGGGCAGTCGGCGTATAAGTTGACGACGCCCAGTGGCAAGGTGCTGCTGATTGATCCTTGGTTGACGAATCCGTTGAACCCGGACGGAGAAGAAGATATTGCCAATTTGGAGTCGGTTGATTTGATTTTGTTGACCCATGGACACGCGGATCATGTGGGGAATTCGATCGAAATCGCGCAGCAACAGCAGGCTAAACTTGTCGCCTCGATCGATTTGAGCAACGCGTTGGTGGTGGCGGGCTATCCAGAGGAGCTGGTTACGCCAGAGATGCAAGGGAATTTTGGCGGCGAATTGACGTTGCTGGATGGGGACGTGAAAGTGGCGTTTATCCCGGCGGTTCATAGTTCTGCCATTGAGGCAGGCGTCAATCCGAAAGCGTATGGAGGGAATCCGGGCGGGTTTCTGATTTCAGTGAAAGATGGTCCGAGTATCTATCACACCGGCGATACAGATTTGTTTAGCGACATGACCTTAGTTCCTCAATTCGGCGCGGTGGATGTGATGCTGGCTTGCATTGGCGATCAATACACCATGGGGCCGAGACGAGCGGCGGAAGCGGTGAAATTGGTGAACCCGAAGTTGGTCATCCCCAATCACTATGGAATATTTACGTTAACGGGCACTCCAGAGGCGTTTGGAGAAGCACTGAACAAACTAAACCTCGGCACTAAACTCAAGGTCATGCAACCGGGAGAAACGGTGTCGTTGTAGATAATGTTTGCGATCGCAAATTTCTCTGTACTCTCTGAAATTCTCTGCCTTACTTTGTATGAGTGAGCAAGCAACTGTCATTGAACTGACTGCGGCCAGGAATGATCGCTTAGATCGGGTTTTGGCGGACGAGTTAACAGACTACTCGCGATCGCGTTTACAAAAGCTCATTGAATTGGGGTGTGTTCAGGTCAACGGGTCGGTTTGTAGTGAGAAAAAAACTAAGGTCCGAACTGGGGCTGCGATTAAGTTGGAGCTACCACCCGATCAGCCGCTAGCCGTTGAGCCAGAAGCTATTCCGCTGGATATTCGTTATGAAGATGCCGATATCTTGATCGTCAACAAAGCGGCAGGGATGGTGGTTCATCCGGCTCCAGGCAACTACACCGGGACTTTGGTAAATGCATTACTGCATCATTGTGATGATTTGGCGGGCATTAATGGGGTGTTGCGTCCGGGGATTGTGCATCGTTTGGATAAAGAGACCACGGGGGCTTTGGTTGTTGCGAAAAATGATGCGGCTTGTGTTCATTTACAGGCTCAATTTAAAAGCAAAACGGCTCGTCGGGAATATTTAGGGGTTATTTTTGGGGTTCCGCCTAGCGATACTGGCACGGTTAATCAGCCCATTGCGCGTCATCCGGTAGATCGCTTGAAAATGGGGATTGTCCCGGAAGAAAAAGGAGGGCGTCATGCGATTACTCATTACGAGTTGCGGGAGCGTTTGGGCAACTACAGTTTATTGAACTTTCGTTTGGAGACGGGACGCACTCATCAAATCCGCGTTCACTGTCAGTTTTTGGGACATCCGTTAATCGGCGATCGCCTTTACAGCCAGGGTCGCACTCCGGGCGTTAATTTAGCAGGTCAAGCGCTTCACGCGTGGCAACTGAGTTTGACCCATCCTCGGACAGAGGAACCTTTGACAGTAAGAGCGCCTTTACCAGCAGAATTTGAGAAACTTTTACGGATTTTGAGGCAGCGGCAGTAGAAGCTCACGTTTGTCATCGGAAAGTTCTCCATCCAAGCCAATTAAGTTCCATCAATTGGGAGTCATCCTGGTATCTCTCGATCGTATTGGCTTCCTGGCGGAGTTTCTCTTCGATCGCAAACCAGGAGATAATTTCCAACCGATAGGGCCAGACCTCAAAGATATTAAATTTTCGGCTTTGTTAGTGTTGTTCGATGGCTGCGGTCACGATCGTTAATCATCAAGAGGACTACGGACCCCTTTGCCCCCAGCGTTCAGGACGTGAGTGTAAATCATGGTGGTTTTGATGTCTTTATGCCTAAGTAGTTCTTGAATCGTGCGGATGTCGTAGCCGTTTGCGAGGAGATGAGTGGCAAAGCTGTGACGCAGGGTGTGGCAACTAACTTTTTTCTGAATATCGGCGCGGCAGCTGGCTTGCTTGATGGCTTTTCTCAAGACGCTTTCGTCGCGGTGGTGTCTGCGGATTTCCCCGCTGCGAGGGTCGCTGGATAGTTTGCTCGCAGGGAAGACATACTGCCAGATCCAGTCTCGATTGGCGTTGGGATATTTCCGTTCTAGAGCAAAGGGGAGATAAACATCACCGTGACCATTCGTGAGATCTTGTTGGTGTAAAGTTCGGACTTGAAGTAGATGAGCGTGCAGGGGGTCAACTACTTTTTTTGGCAACATAGTGATTCTGCTTTGGTCGCCTTTGGCATTACGCAGCACTATCTGATGTTGAGCAAAATCTAGGTCCTTGACCCGTAACCGCAAAGCCTCCAGGATTCTGAGACCACTGCCATAGAGAATTTGGGCAATCAGTAGGTTCTCGCCTTGAAGATGGGCAAAAAGCCGGTTGATTTCATCGGGGGTTAAGACGGTGGGTAGATAGCGAGTTCGTTTAGCTCGTAGCGCATTAATGGAGCCATCCAGCGGTTTCTGGAGAACATAGCGGTAGAGAAACAGCAAAGCGCTAAGGGCTTGATTTTGAGTAGAGCTAGCAACGTTCTCTTTGATGGCAAGATGAGTGAGAAATGCTTCGATTTCAGGGGGCCCCATGTTTCGGGGGTGGCGGTATTGGTGGAAAAGGATAAATCGCCTAATCCAGGCTAGGTAGCTCTCTTCCGTGCGGTAGGAATAGTGCTTTAAACGAAGGACTTCGCGAACACGTTCAAGCAGCTTTGGAGATTGGGGAGACACAGAAAAGTATTCGGATTTGCTTACTAAAAACCCATATTGGGATTTTATCAGGCAAGTTGCCTGCCTATTCAGGCTATTTGGGGTATTATGAGGCAAATTGCCCACTATAATACTTCTGTAGGTGATTAGGAGGCGATTTGCCTTCTAATAACTAGTTATATGGCAGCGGCTAGCGAGAAGTTGTTTGAGGTCATCTGTTAAGCCGCAAAGATTTTACTTAAGATGTTTGACTGAAGCACTAGTCAAGTCTTGCAGTCTAGATGCAACTTCAACCCTATGGCATCTTGAGGAGTCCATCTCTGCACAGAGCAATAGAATATTGCCAGTTTCAAGTATCTCAGCGACTTCAGATAAGGCTTGCTCTGCTTCTTTATTCTCAGGCGGAACCCAATGGTTGCATCCCGATAAATTACCGAGAGATACTTTAGAGATGTATTGAATATTTCTAGAGGCGCACAGCTTTTCAAGTGCATCTCTGTACCATTTCCTAGACCAAGCGCGAGGACTTAACCTCACATCAATCACGCAAGTAACATCAAATTCTTTAAGGTAATCAAGAAAAGCCTCGTAATCCTTTCGGTTGCCATAGCCAAAAGTTAGTATTATTTTTTCTTCGGGAGTTGCTAGATTAGGCATTTTACAAATCAAATAAGGTTATTTGTTTTTCACGTTCTTGAATAGTTTTCGGAGATAAAAGATTCCTATGATCATAAAAATTTTGCAGTGATTTTTGAGATTACCTACGATAAAGTAAAGATCTTTTTTAGATAGAAACTCATCTTCCAGCTTTTGCTTGACCTTGGATACTGCTTCATTCTCTTTTTCTTCTAAAGTGGAAAATTTAGATCTGTTGCGGCATCCTCTATAAAGTTGGGATATTTCCCAGTCACTTATTGTGTAGGAGTGCTTTACACCATCTAGCTCAGTAAATTTATAGCCAAACTGATAAGGAATTTTTTCTAGGTTTACAGATGGTTCAAACAAATCGCCCTGATCTTGAACAGCCTGTTGCTTTGAACTCCATTCACGATCAGTCTTTTTAAGAAAGTATTTTTCTATGCTTTTAGGTTTAATTATTCCTAGAGATTTTCCTTGTGCTTGAATTTCGGCGATAGAACTAGATTGCCAAGGTAAAACAAAAGACTTACGCTCTTCCCAGTTGTTTTTAGTCCCTATTTCTCTGATTACACTTATGGACGTATCATTAATTCGGTAGCTCTCTTCTCTGAAATCTTTTTGATTTCTTTCAATTTCAGCGCTAATGATAGACCACCGCTTGTATCGTTGGTCGAACTCCAAACCTCGGAACCTAACTGGATAGATCCGAATCCACTGCACAGGCTTTTCATCTTCATTCAAAAGAACTCCCGCAGTACATACAGTTTCCTTATACTTTGTACTAATAGATGGGTAGGTTTTAGTTGCAATTAAGATTTTTCTTCTTTCCATACGCTAAGCCCTGTGTCATGGATCTCATATCATTTATCAGATAGTTTAATTGTACTATCAATAGGCGGGCTGAGGCAGGTTTGGAATTTTGGTAATTTTAACGTTCTTTGTCAAGCGAGGTGTGTAAGCAGATGTACTCATGTGTCAACAGGAGAAAAATCAAATCACAGTACACCGTATAACAAGCCTGGTGCAGCAGACTGTCGTAAGCTGCAAGTAGAGTACCCAAGGTTATCTGCAGCCGCTGACCAGGGTCGTTAGACGGTTGCGGCTAGCGATCTTTAGGAAGGACATTTTAGAAAGTTTTTGCGATCGCAGTGTTAAAAGAAGGCAAGTATCAGGACGTAATCGACATTTTCGAGCAAGCTAAATCTCAAGACTGGAATGATGACTGGGACTCAAGGATTGAGCGATGCCAGAAAAAGATCGCCAAGAGAAATGGTAAATGAACCACCCAATGCTCGTTAGACTGACTCTAAGTGTTTGAAGTAGAAGCAGGGGCGCAATTACCGGAATTTAGAAGGCATTAGTGCTAGCGCTACGGCTGAAATTGAGTTGAAGCAGATGGTTTTGGAGTAGTTGGAGTGGGGGCGATCGCTGCAGCCCAATGAACGGGGTCGTTATGCCTCAGTGCAACATAGCAAGATGTGGATTGTCAACAAACATCTGGTCATTGAAAATGATGTTTATATTGTTGGACCTACAAGAACGACATCATGAACGCCCTCTTAAACAAAGTTGCTATTGTGACTGGTGCCAGTGCTGGCATTGGTTACGCAACCGCCAAGCTGTTCGCTGAAGAAGGGGCTGCAGTCATTGTTGCCGCAAGACGACAGAAGGAACTCGATGAGTTAGCTGATTCTATTTGTCACTTAGGCGGTCAAGCAGTTGCCTTGGCAGGTGATGTAAAAGACGAGGAGTTCGCAAAAGCGCTGGTGGAAAAAGCGGTAAAGGAATTTGGCGGACTGGACATAGCGTTCAACAACGCAGGGATTACCGGAAATCCTGGCGTTGTGACTGAACTATCTCTTGATGAATGGAATAACGTTCTTGCAACCAACCTGACAAGCGCATTTCTTGGGGCAAAGTACCAACTACCAGCGATGGCTGACCGAGGGGGAGGCTCCCTGATCTTTACGTCAACCTTTGTTGGTTATACTGTGGGCATGCCTGGGATGGTCGCCTACGCGGCTAGCAAGGCGGGTCTTATCGGGCTTATGAAGGTGCTAGCCTCTGAATATGGCAGACAACGAGTTCGGGTTAATGCCCTACTGCCGGGTGGTACCGACACACCGATGGGACGTGATTTTGCCAATACATCAGAAGCCCTAGCTTTTGTCCAAAACCTTCATGCTCTGAAGCGCATGGCGACACCGCATGAGATCGCGCTATCAGCGCTCTATCTAGCGTCAGATGCTTCGAGTTTCACCACGGGGTCAGCCATGCTGGTAGATGGTGGCGTATCAATCAATCGTGTGTAAAGTGAGCAGATTACGATGTCTGATTATGAAAGGATTGCCGAGGCAATTTCCTATATCGCTGACAAAGTCGCTGATCAACCAAGCTTGGAAGAAATTGCAACCCATGTTCACCTGAGTCCTTATCATTTCCAACGCCTCTTTTGCCGTTGGGCTGGGACAACCCCAAAGAGATTTCTACAGGTTATAACCCTCGAACAGGGGAAAAAACTTCTGAAAGACTCGGGCTCCTTGCTTGATCTCTCTAATTCATTAGGTTTGAGCAGTAGTTCTCGGTTGCACGATCATTTTATCAAGCTTGAGGCTGTAACTCCAGGTGAGTACAAGAACAAAGGTAAGGGGCTTGAAATCGAATATGGCATCCATTCAAGTCCTTTTGGAGTACTATTTATTGCTATGACAAAAAGAGGGGTCTGTCGGGCTGCCTTCTTAGATTCTAACGATATCGAAGAGCATTTAATGGATCTCCAGAAGACTTGGCCCCTGGCGTTACTTAGAAAGAATGAAGAAGCGACGCAGCATATCATTGATGCAATGTTCGGAGGCGTGGCGATCGTTGATCGCCCCCTATCGCTGCATGTTGCAGGTACCAATTTCCAAATTGCGGTTTGGAGAGCACTTTTATCAATTCCTCTAGGAGCCATCACTAGCTATTCACAAGTAGCAACTACTATAGGTCGACCGCAATCATCAAGGGCAGTTGGCAATGCGATAGCTGCAAACCCAGTTGCATTTCTGATTCCTTGCCACCGCGTTATTCAACAAAGTGGAGCCTTGGGAGGATACCGATGGGGCTCAACCAGAAAACGTGCGATTCAATGGTGGGAAAACTTGCGCATTTAGTGCAGTATGGCATAACAACCTCCATGCAGCGGAATTCTGGGTCCTGTCTGTCAGATATTGGAGTCTCTGGCAGCCGCTGATGGCAGACGTTCTGTGCCAGTGGTTTTCCCACGACGTCTTGACCCTGGCAGGCCCATCGTTAGCAGAGCGTCAGGAACTCTTTGACTTCATTAAAGCCGAACTCAAACAGCGAGCAGGCAAGCAATACCTGTCAATCCGAAAGCTTAGGAAGGCACTGCATAATCAGCGCGATCAGTTGCTCGCCTTTGCCGGTGTTCTCGATCAGAAGCTAACGGAGATCGCCCAGCGCTTCAAGCTGCCACAACAAGCGGTACGCGATATCTGTTTGCTGCACCGAAAGTCCACCACCTAGAATGCCTACTGGGAACGCTGGAACCAGCTACATATTAAGCTCTCAAGCAAATTCTACGACGTGATGAAGGCCGCGGATGAAGAGATCAAGCAAACGACCAGAGCGAGTTCAATGGTAGAAAATCT
>JBCDHF010000012.1:0-23041 GCA_038750375.1 Cyanobacteria bacterium P01_H01_bin.15 | reverse complement strand
GAAAATCTATTAGAGCAATTAGAGATAGACATGCCCTCCAGGGGGGAATTTCAGCTATGTTGAATGAGTAGAACTGCTCGTGAAAAATGCTTTTGATTCTGCTCATTAAATAATTGGGCAAGTTCTATTTAGTTTTTTGCATCTTTACCGGCCTAAACTTATGCCAACCCTCGTTGCCGATACTCTCGAACAGCAGTGGCTTGCTCATCTGGAAGCCACTGCGTTTCAAATCAATGAGCCTACTCGCCAGAGTATCGTCAAATGGCTAATTGGAGCCGATCCTGAACGATTTGAAGAGGCTGAACCCGCTAAACAAAAGATTCTGAAAGAAGCGATCACATTTAAGTTTCGGATTCTAGAGCAGCGCTACTTAATGGTTCCACCCACCCGGGCCTACCAAACTCTCATCAATCGCCTGGGTTCGATCATGGTGGTTCGTCAAAAAATCCGCACCTGGATTTCCTTAAGTCGAGATCGCCAGCGTCAGGTCGCGGAAGTACTGCAGGAAATCATTCAAGAAATGCTCAACAGCGATCGTTACATTCAAAGCCAATTGGCTTGGATTGCAGAATGCACGACTGATAATCGTTTACGGAACTGCTTATTGCTCGCCAGTGTGGAAGAATATGCACTACGCCCGATCCGCAATCAGCCCCTGCTCGCCTACCGGTTTGTCAATTATCTGCGTCGCCAAAGCCGGAGCGGTATTACTCAAGCGCCCCGTCAGGAAATGATTCGGATGATTTCCGAAGAAATTTATAACGATGACGCGGACGGCAGTTTTAGCCTGCTCGATGGTCAAGCGATCACAGATTATGAAGATGAGCAGAAGTACGAAGAAAGGCAGCTATTGCGGCACCGAGTTAAAGAAGAATTTGCCCATTATTTAGGCAATAAAGTGGGACCCGAAGCCCAAGAATGGCTGGAACTGTATTTACAGGGCTACACCCAAGAAACAATTGCCGAAAAGATGAACATTCCCATTAAGCAAATTTATCGGCTGCGGGAAAAAGTGGGCTATCACGCGTTGCGCGGATTTGCACTCAAAGGGAAGCCCGAACTGGTCGGGGAATGGCTGGAAATCACCCTCAAAGAGCATAGCCTCGGACTTACCACCAGCCAATGGGAAGGATTTTGGCAAGGACTGACTTCTGAGCAGCAGCAAATCTTGCAAGGTCTGAAAAACAGTCAAGCAGCAGAAGACTTAGCGCAGGAACTCGGCTGGAAGAAAAATCAGGTGTTGGGTGAATGGGGCAAGCTTTATCTGAGTGCCCAGAGTATCCGTAGTAAAGAGTAAATTGCGCCAAACGGTTTTTTAGTTCGGGACTTAACTAACGGTACTTGAGACTTCAATATTTCTTTCTCAAGTCAGGAAAGGATTATAGCTTTTGCCAGATCGCTTAGGACACTTCTGATTGAGTTGCTTAATTCTAGAGCGTTCTGGCACGCAACAGCCCCCTTACGAAGGTGTCGGCTATACCCTGCCAACGCTACCAGAGGATGCATGGTTAAAATCGAGCAGTAGTTACTCGATTAAAGTCTGAGTAATTCTGTCCAGGCTAAATTGTAGTTTGGACAATCCTTTTCAAACAAGACGTTATGGCTTCTTTCCCACCCGATCCGAACTTGCCTCAACGCCCGCACCAGGGACTTTCCAGCAAGCAGACCCCATCCAATCGCGACGTTGCCGAGCAGTTTCGTCAAGCATCTCTTTATGTTGATCGTCGGTCCATGGGTCGCTTTTTTGTATTCGCCCTTATATTTGGTCTGATTTTGGGCGGGGTTGTCGCCACAGGCGTTGTGGTTGTTATGCGTCATTTTGGTCTGAATGAAGTCACCCCCATCCGCCAGTCTGAACCCGTTTCCCCCACAGATTCAATTTAGAGTCGCAGGGAGAATCCCTCTCTAATTGCGATTCCCGGCTCCTTGGGCATTTAGTATCTAAAATCTAAAGGAACTATAAATTTTACCTGGCTCATGAATACTAAAAAAGCGATCGCAATTTTGACTGGCGCGATTTCTGTTTTATTGGCAGTTGGTTACTTACTGCTAGTGCAACTTCTCGATTTTCGAGGTGGTATGGTTCCGGCACCAGTCATGACGCTGAGCACCTGGGCATGGTTTGGCTAACGGGTTTGGGTTTGTCATACCAGCTTTTGCAATCGCAACAATATGTTTCGAACCCATTGCACTTCACAACGCCGATAAATCAGTAGTTTTGGACACAGAAAAGAATTGTGATCGCTTGCGATGCTCCATCAAACAACACATATATTCACTTAACGTTACATAGGCATGAGTGATCCCCTCAGGCATCTTAAAAAAGTCTTATTCACAGGCATTTCCACTCATCAGGAACGCTAGAACAGGGCTTGAAAAGCAGCCTTTCCTTGCCGAAGGCTCATTAGCGGGTCAGTGCTGTCCTGGGGAATTTTTAGATATGGAAAAGCACAATATTCCGGCGTCCCTACTGACATTAGTAGGCGGAGTCTGTGTGACACTCGTTAGTCTGTGGTTCGGCATTCACAACAATTTGATGCCGGAACAGGCCTCCGCACAAGCGCCCTTAGTCGATGACTTTTTTAATTTGATGGTCACAGTCGGCACATCTCTTTTTATTGTGGTGGAAGGTGCGATTATATTTGCGCTGCTGCGATTTCGCAACAAGCCCAGCGATGAGAGTGATGCAGAGCCGGTTACCGGAAACCTACCCTTAGAGATTTTTTGGACGGCGATTCCCACAGTCATCGTTATTATTGTAGGAATTTATAGCGTTGAAGTATACCGCGACATGGGCGGTTTTGATTTTGCGGGCGGTGCCCACAATCACGGCGGCGCGTCGACAGAGCAGGTGGCGATGGCGGAGATGAGCATGTCCGATATGGAACATTCGGTCCCTGAAGAGTCCCTCGGCTTTGACTACGGGTTTGGGGCTGCGCCCGGTCGGGAAACGGTTGCGCCGGATGTCGTGATTAACGTCACGGCCATGCAGTTTGCTTGGCTATTTGAATATCCCAAAGCAGGGATTATGACGGGTGAAATGCATGTCCCACTCGGTCAAGATGTACAGGTGAATCTATCCGCGATGGATGTGATTCATAGCTTCTGGGTACCTGAGTTTCGCTTAAAACAAGACGTAATCCCCGGTAAGCAAAGTCAAGTTCGGTTTGTTGCGACTAAGCCCGGGCATTACAGCATTGTTTGTGCTGAACTTTGCGGTAGCTATCATGGCGGGATGCGAGGCGATCTGGTTGTTGATTCTCCAGAAGACTATCAGGCGTGGCTGGCTGAGAATCAATATGCTCAAGTGCAGCAGCCCACAACGATTGCGGCAGTTCCCAATGTTGAACAACGCACTTTGAGCGCGTATCAGGACCAACTCAATGTTGAGGCAGCGACTCTCGATGCGCTGATTCCTCAGCAGCCCTAGTTAAAGACCCCTATGTCGAGGTTGAGATTTTTGACCTCACGGTGATTAATCTTCATCATCCATTCACTGTTTCACCATTTACTCTCAAATTCGTCTCTCCAGGTAATTCAGCCAATGGCTCAGATACAAATGCCGCTAGGTGGTGCGGAACTGCCTAGTTCGCCCCCTCCCCACAAATTCAAAGAACCGTGGAAGTGGTATCACTATTTCACATGGAATATTGATCACAAAGTGATTGGTATTCAATATCTTGTCACCGCTTTTTTGTTTTATTTAATCGGTGGCGCGATGGCGATGGGAATTCGGACTGAGCTGTACACGTCCCAGTCTGATTTCTTAAGTCCAGATCTGTATAACGCATTCTTGACCAATCACGGCACCATCATGATCTTCTTTTGGATCGTGCCGGCTGCAATTGGCGGCTTTGGGAACTATCTGCTGCCCTTGATGATTGGGGCAGAAGATATGGCGTTTCCTAATTTGAATGCCCTGGCATTCTGGCTCAATCCCCCAGCCGCCTTGATGTTGATGGGCAGTTTTATGTTCGGCGGGGCTCAGTCAGGTTGGACGTCTTATCCGCCCCTGAGCTTGGTGACCGCAAACACAGCGCAATCCATGTGGTGCTTGAGCATCATCTTGGTGGGAACGTCCTCGATTCTAGGTGCGCTGAACTTTGTGATTACGCTGGTCAAAATGCGGATTCCGGACATGAAATGGACGGACTTGCCGCTATTTTGTTGGGCGATGATGGCAACGGCTGTATTGGCGCTGGTGTCCACCCCGGTTTTAGCGGTCGCCATGATTTTGATGTTGTTTGATATCAACTTTGGCACCGGTTTTTTCCGACCGGAAATGGGCGGCGATGTTGTGATTTACCAGCATTTGTTCTGGTTCTACTCTCACCCAGCTGTCTATCTGATGATTCTGCCCATTTTTGGCATCATGTCGGAAGTGATTCCGGTTCATGCACGCAAACCGATTTTTGGCTATAAGGCGATCGCATATTCCAGTTTGGCAATTTGTTTTGTGGGTCTGTTTGTCTGGGTCCACCACATGTTCACGAGCGGAACGCCCCCTTGGATGCGCATGTTCTTTACCATTTCCACCTTGATTGTGGCGGTTCCGACGGGCGTCAAAATCTTTAGTTGGGTGGGCACCCTCTGGGGTGGCAAAATTCGCTACACTACCGCGATGCTGTTTGCAATCGGTTTATTGTCTATGTTTGTGATTGGCGGCATTACGGGTGTAACCCTCGGTACGGCTCCCTTTGATATTCACGTGCACGACACCTATTACGTGGTTGGTCACTTCCATTACGTGTTGTTTGGTGGGTCTGTATTTGGTCTTTATGCA
This sequence comes from Cyanobacteria bacterium P01_H01_bin.15, assembly GCA_038750375.1. Classification (GTDB taxonomy): domain Bacteria; phylum Cyanobacteriota; class Cyanobacteriia; order Cyanobacteriales; family JAAUTE01; genus JAAUTE01. The sequence goes on along the minus strand of JBCDHF010000012.1, from coordinate 18,258 downwards.
GGTCTTTATCACTGGTTCCCGAAAGTCACCGGACATATGCTGAATGAGTTTTGGGGCAAAGTCCACTTCGCTTTAACTTTTGTGGGTACACACCTGACGTTCTTACCGATGCATCAGCTCGGAATGCAGGGCATGCCACGCCGTGTCGCTATGTACGATCCTCAATTTGAGGCGCTGAATCATCTCTGTACTTTTGGTTCAATGGTGCTCGGGTTCTCGACGCTGATCTTCTTGGCCAATGCGCTGTGGAGTTGGAGTCAGGGTCCGGTGGCAGGTCGTAACCCTTGGCATGCGTTGACCTTGGAATGGCAAACGGCATCTCCGCCAATTGTGGAGAATTTCGAAGAGCCTCCCGTTCTGTGGACCGGTCCTTACGAATATGGCATTGACACGTTGACTGATGACGAACGTCCCGCCAAAGATCTGTTAGCTGAGGTTGCGGCTGAAATCAGCATCTCTGCTGAGCGCGACCAATAACTCGTTGTTCTTTTCCACGGTCCTGATTGAACCAAATTGGGACCATTTAATTCTCTATTCCAGGAAGCCTGCTTTTTTGATCTGAAAGCCCAAAAGTTATGCAAATTCAACCGACGATTGATCACGCACCGGCACCAGCCGACCATCATGGTCACCACGGAGAACATCCTGACTATCGCGTTTGGGGATTGTTGACGTTTTTGATTTCTGAGTCGTTAATGTTTGGCGGTCTCTTTGCTGTTTATATTCTGTATATGACGCAATCAACAGACTGGCCGCCTGATGAAACAGAAGTTGAGCTTTTATTGCCTAGCATCAACACAATCATTCTGCTTTCCAGTAGTTTTGTCATCCACTATGGCGATGTTGCCATTAAAAAGAACAACGTCAAAGGACTGCGCTGGTGGTATGTGGCAACTGCTCTGATGGGCATTGTTTTTCTCGGTGGTCAGGTTTATGAGTATGCCACCCTGGGTTATGGTTTGGATACGAATATCTTCTCCAATTGTTTTTATGTGATGACTGGCTTCCATGGTCTGCATGTCTTAATTGGAGTGTTGTTGATCCTGGGGGTCTTATGGCGTTCCCGGCGAGAAGGTCATTATTCGGATACGAAACATACTGGCGTTGAGATGGCCGAAATCTATTGGCACTTTGTCGATATTATCTGGATTGTTTTGTTTGTCCTTCTTTATGTGATGACCCATCTCAGATAACCTTTCCATCCGGTTTTAAAGTTTCTAAGCTGTTGGATAGTTTGCGATCGCAAAGTCTCAGAACTTGTGATCGCATTTTTTTATATTGGGTCTGTACCGCTCCAGACTTCGCAAATTAGACCGTCTTGGGCTAAAGAGTCGCACCCATTTTTTGCTAGTTGTACTGGTTTAGAACCGCCATGACGGCCATCATCGATATCCAAGATGGCACACGTGACCCAGCTTTCTTGCCTAGCCCACAAGACATCCACGAATTAATAAAAATTTGATTTGGCCGAAAGACGTCCCTTGCACAAAAGAAGTCGATAAAGCTCTGGTTGAGCACAAATTTATTTTCGAATCACTGGGGTAATTCAAATTGCTCTCTTCCCGAGAAATTCAAGAGAACGATCAATTGAGTAGATTGTCTTGTGATGAGTAGTCTAAAATTCAGCAAAATATCGAGATTGCAGAATATTTTTGCAATCAGACGCATAAATCAAAACAAGTTCAAGATACTATACCCATTTGCCTGCTTGAACTGAAATTTTGTACCAAGAAATACTATTTTCTGTTCTTGGGATGAAGGATCTAAGTATCTGACTTAAATTTACGACCATATAACTCAGCTTTTCGCGCCAGCCATATTCTTCTGGGGCTTTGTGTTGCTGGCAGAGATGTGATGGATACCAGCATTCATTGTGGAGTAGCTGTCGCAGAGTAGAGCAGGAGGAATCGTTCTCATGAAAATCCTAAATACTATTGCTGCAATCTGTCTGTTTTGTCTGCTAATCCCCTATAAATCCACTTCGGAAATTTCCAGTTTTTCAACCGGTGAAATTCTGACGAAAATTACGGCTCACGGCACGAGAGGAAGTGCCCCATTTGATGGCAAGGTTGATCACAGATCTGACCTAGAAGATCTAGTGCAAATGGCTTGGGGGGATGGTAGCTTGGGGCTACATCGGGGTCATGCACCGATTATTAATGTACTGGAAGCCTTTTTGGGAATTAACCACGATGAGATGCAGATCTTGATGGAGGAGTTCGAGCTTAATCTCGCGGGTGTCTGTAAAACTTTGAACTTAGATGCAGAGAACTTAGTCGCCACTTTAACCGCTAGCTTTACTCCATTTATTGAAGCAGGCGTCAGCAACGGTGTCATCACTCCCGATGAAGTGGACACTTGGACTGAGCGTATTCATGACGAGTTTTACAACCGCGTACATTGGAACGGTCATTAAAGCTAATTTGGTCATTGTGGAATCAGGATTTCTCGAATGGGAAGCGTCTAATTCTGATATGTAACCCTATATTCCAATATTGGAAAATCCCCGAAATCACCTGGAATAGTCTTCTGGATGGATGAAGCCCAGATTACACAAACAGGGTGAAAGCAATGGAAGTAGAAACTTTAAACAAGAAAACTCACCAAGACCCACCGTCCAATTTCAACGATCGCGAGCTTGTTTATACTCAACAACTTGAGCAGCGTTGGAAACGGATTGATGGCGTTTTGACGGCCTGTTGGCTCAACGTTAATTGAGCGATCTCTTCCTTATTCAAATAATTCCCAACACAAGATATTCCACACTCTATAAAGGTTAATAATGACTTATCGATTTCTGGGACAAAAATACGAACGCGTCGAAGGATTATCCCAAGAATTTTATGAGGGCGACATTATCAATTTTCGGTTTCGTGGCCAGCCCTATGAACATCGGCGTCTAAATGCAAAACCTAGCCCCTGCCACGAGCGTCGGAAATATCCAGGCATTGATTACTAGTTCGTCAAATAAACTGCTCTGCTTCTTGTCGCTAGCCGTTCATTCCCAATTTACGCCAAGCCTAAATCAGTCGCTACGCGGTGCCCACAGGCAAAGCCCGAGAAAGCAACGGCATTAAGACCTTGTCCAGGAAACGTGCTATCGCCAACGCAATACAAACAGGGAACCGCTGTGCGATTAAAGGGCATTGTCAACAAGCCAGGCAGCGTTTGGCGCGGGATGGGACCATACGTTCCAGCGGCTCGGGCCAAAAACCGTCGGTGGGTGCGCGGAGTGCCCACTTCTTGATAGTCCAGTGCGGCTTCCAAACCGGGAAAAATCTTCTCCAAACGACTGACTAACTTCGCAGCCGCTGCTTCTTTTTTCGCTCGATACTGCGATGGCGATAGGCTTTCCCATTCTGCTAACCAACTCGGGGTAAAAGTATGAATAATATGATGACCAGCTGGCGCCAGGCTAGGGTCGAGTAAGGTGGGAATTGAGACAAAAATAGTGCCTTGCTCCGCTTCCATGCGCGACCAATCTTCAAGGAGGATATGGTGGCATTCGGTGCCGGGGGGCAGAACGTCCGCTTTGACGCCTAAATGCAAACTTAGAAAGCTTGGAGACTGTTGATATCGCTGCCGCCAGCGCTGTTCCTTCGCAGGAGTGTGCTCGGCAGGTAACAGTTTGCCAAAGGTATCCCAGCGGGTCGCATTAGAAATAATGCGTCTAGCAAAAAACTCTTTCCCGTTACCCAGTTTGACCCCAATAGCGCGACCTTTCTCCATCAAAATCTGCTTCACGCGGGAGCGATATTGGATTGTGCCGCCCATTTTCTCCAGACCATCCGCTAACTTCTGCGCGATCTGACCCACGCCGCCCTTGGGATAGTTGATGCCACCGTAGTGGCGATCGCTAAAAACCATGCCGGCATTGATAGTTGGCGTGCGCTCGGCTGGAACCACCGACCAGCAGTAGCACTCCATATCAATGAATTTGAGGAGTTCGGGGTTTTTCAGATAGCGGCGAGCGAGAGTGCCGACATTTTGCGGCAGATATCTGGCGAGACCTAGACAAGATAGGGGGTGCTGGAAAAAGGAGCGCAGTAAATATTTGGGTTCTTCTAGAGACAACAACTCCATCGAATTCAGACAGTTGAAAACGCCCCAACAAGTGTCGTAAAACTTGCGTATTCCGGCACGCTCTTCGGGAAAATGATCACCCAGTTCTTGAATGAATTTTTCGTAATCCTTGTGAACTTTGAGTTCTAGAGACTGCGGCAAATGGTAGTGAATTTGAACGGGATCTGGAATCGTTTCAATGGTTTGCCCGACGGCTTCAAGGGCACGGGTGAGGAGATTAGTGGTTCCTTCACTGCCAAATCCAAAAATCATGGAAGCGCCAACATCGAAGCGATAGCCCTCGCGCTCAAAGTAGCCGGCGCTGCCACCGGGAATGAGATAGCTTTCGAGCAATAATACCGACGCACCTCGCGTGGCCAACTGCGTGGCGGTCACGAGTCCACCGATACCGGCACCGATGACAATTGCATCCCACTGATCCATTTCGTTTGCTTCCTGAACGTACGATTACGAAGTCTCCCTTAATAAACTTTAATACTGTGCGGTGACTGAATTACTATCGAATTCAAAAATTTGTTTACCTCAAAACCGCTTCTAAAAATGCTCAAACCTAGCTCCAGTAGGATTTTCTGCAAGTAGGATTTCTATTCGGAACGATGCGAAGATTCTATTTTTTGTGCGATCGCTACTTTATAAATCTGATGGCTACGCTAAAAAGAAAATCAATAAATTTGTTCTTCTTGAAAAGTTCGTAGACTACTTTGCCTCGCACTTCTTCCTTGCGTCGGACCCAGCCCTTAACTCCGATGACGTTCGGGTTACTGGGAATTAATTTTTTGGTCTTTTTAATCGAAATTAGGGCGGGTGGCAGCACCAACCTCGAAACCTTGCGGCAACTGGGAGGATTAGTGCCTCCAGCAGTTTGGCAGCAGGAGGAATGGTGGCGTGTGATCAGTGCCAACTTTCTCCATTCCGGCTGGATTCATCTCAGCATGAATATGTTCAGCCTCTTTTTGTTGGGTCGTCTGGTAGAGCGCTGGTTAGGAATGGGTCGTTTTTTATTGGTGTATTTGCTGAGCGGCATTGGCGCAATGACGGCGTTTGCGATCGCATTTGCGGATAATCAGGAAATAATTTTAGTGGGGGCTTCTGCTGCGATTATGGGGCTTGTCGGCGTGATTGTGGCGCAAAGCTGGCTGCTCTGGGTGAAGACTCGAACGCTGCTAGCTCGTCGCCGCTTAGTCTATATTCTGGGAATTTTATTGCTGCAATTCTCTTTGGATTGGCTGTTTCCCCAAATCAGTTTTTCGAGCCACTTGTTTGGACTACTTTGCGGTTTTGCGATCGCGTACGTAATCCTGGATCGTTAGTGCTGGTGAGTCTAGAGCAATTGTAAATCCCCAAAATAAAGTACCGTCGTCGCTGATCGATCTAGACGAGATGAACTTCATCAACGGGTTCTTTGAAGTCTCAACCATTGATACCAATCATTCAGTCCTGTCTCCGTTTTGGCTGATATCTCAAAAATCTGACAGCTTGGATTTAGGCTGTGGACGTTGTGGATAATCCGGTCGAGATCGACATCAACATAAGGAGCGAGATCAACCTTGGTGATCAATAAACAATCCGCTTCACGAAACATAATTGGATACTTTAAGGGTTTGTCCTCGCCTTCAGTAATGCTCAACAGAGCCACCTTACGATGTTCTCCCACTTCAAATTCGGCGGGACAGACTAAGTTGCCGACGTTCTCAACAAAAACAACATCAAACTGTGTGGGGTCATGTTCGGTCTCAAGATGATGCAAACCACCCGCCACCATCTTGGCGTCGAGGTGACAAGAACGACCCGTATTTATCGCAAACACGGGCGCGCCTGTTTTTCGTAATCGTTCCGCATCTAGTTCGGTGGTCATATCGCCTTCGATCACTGCCATGCGAAGGTCGTTTCTTAAGGCAGCCAAAGTTTTTTCTAGCAAAACCGTCTTCCCAGCCCCCGGACTACTCATTACATTTACACAAAATACCCCCCAGCGATCAAAGTGGGCGCGATTATGATCTGCGATCGCTTGATTAGCATGGAGTAAATTAATTTCGAGAGCCGCGTCAAAGGTTTGGTGCATCAGAATAAATGGTAGAACAGCTATTTTTGACCGATTTGGCGAAAGCAGTTATCAAGGGCTGCGATCGCATCTTCCGAAAACGGGGTTGTCCACTTGTTGCGAGCGACTTCAAGCTGTTCGTTATTGACCATGAATTGGTTCACCGAGGCTTGCCAACTGGGATCATCAGCCGGTAGTGCCAAGCCATAGTACTCACAAGTCAGGGGAGTTTGGGGCTGAAGTTCGTATTGGTTGAGTGGAAGTTCTAACGCGGTTAAGGCGCCAATCGCGAGGATTCCATCACTTGCCAACGCCTGGATTTTTCCGGAGGTTAGCGCCTCCATGGCTAGGCGTCGTGAGGGAAAGGTTGTCACCTCAGCAGCGGGATAGGTCTCTGAGATAAAGCCTTCGGTGGTGGTATCACTCAGGACGCCGAGCTGAAGTTGACCAAAGTCATTCGGGTCGGGCAGTCGTTCTGTGACCTTTTTCGGGATTAAGAACTGCGTCCCTGTGCTGAAAAATGGAACCGAAAAGGTGATGTCAGGAATATCACGTTGAATCGTATTGGGCCCACATTCGAGATGAGCCTTATCGTTGCGGATTAAGTCGTAGCGGTTGCTGCTGCTCGATGGATAAACAACGGTTTGAATTGGGGTATCTCGTGCCAGTGTTGCTTCTAAATATTTTTCAAAAGTCTGGACTAGATCGGCACAATAACCTTGCCAGTTTGCGTTCCGAGTTAGCACTCCGATCGGAGGAGAATCTGTCCGGACCGCCACCTTGAGCGTCCCTGTTCGCGTGATCTCCGCCAGGATGCTTTCATCGCGAGGGACCCCAGTCTCAACAACCGGTTCAGGAATCAGGGGGGTCGGCGGCTGTTTGCCGCCATTAGCGGCTAACAGCTGTTCCGGCGTGAGTTCTCGGACGAGCGCTAATCGAAAGTCCGGATCGCTAATTTGTTGCCAATAGCTGGGGGTGAGGTATGGCTCAAATTCTTTGCGATCGCGGAGATAAACATTAAAGAAGGCCACGCTGCTGGTATTGAGATAGCCTCTAGCAATAGCCCCACTGCCGTCGGGACCGCGCAGAATGGGCAGGGGCGTCGCGGCAATCACCTCATCAGTCGCCGTGGAAAAATGAGTCCCTGGAATCATCATCGCCAGGTACTTGGCTGGGGCTTGGAGCCAGAGAAACGGATGTAGCTGGTTAGCAATGACAGGGGTCATTACATCAGTGCTTCCTGCCCACATCAGCGTCGGCACATCGATTTTAGCCATGCCTTCCGGACCAAAGATAATGCTGGAAAGTGGATAGGCGGAAATGATGGCTTTGATACGAGGGTCCTTGAGACTGAAATTTACGGGGGGGAGATATTGCGCCTGACACTGTACCAAGAGCGAAAAATTGATGGGGTCAAATGTCTCTTCGTTGCATTGCTCCGCTAAGCGAGCCTGATTAAACTCCGCGCCGCCGACTGCTAATGAAGTGGTGCCCCCAAAGGAATAGCCCATGACACCCACTTGTTCAAAGTTGAATTTATTTGCCCAAGCCGGATCGCTTGCCGCCAAGCGCTCAAACTCATCGAGGGCAAAGGTCACATCTAATACGCGGCTGAGGTATTCTACCGGCGTAATGATGTCTCCCAGTTCTCCGCGCAGAAATGCCTGACGGTATTCCAGATTGCTACCAATATGTTCCAGGGCGGCAACGGAATACCCATAGCTGGTGAGATGTTTCGCTAAATGCCCATAGTTGCCGCGAGAAGAGCCAAAGCCCTGCACGATAAAGACTAAAGGCGTTGGTTCAGTGACGCCGACCGGGGTGTAGAGATCGAGGTCAAGAGTGTAGGGGTTTTGCAGGCCCGTATCGGTCGAACGGACAGCATCGATTTCGAGTGCCATTCCAGTAATTTTGACCTCATAGGGGCCCACCTCCCGGAGATCTTTCAAGCTGGCAAGATCGACCGGGTCAGCAGCCGCTTCGACTTGGCTTTGGCGCTCCAGTTCTGCGATCGCCTTTTCTTGATAGGCGAGTTGATCGCCCAGGCGGTTGCGAACACTAAGTAAATAACCCAAATCAAGATGGACCGTTTCACCAGGAAAATTCTGCAGAAAGGCTAGGGGCGTCAAGCCGGTACGAGGATCCAAGGCTGAGGCAACAAGGGCACTGCGAATGGCGTAAATGCCGTTGACATTGGGACCCATTTTGATTGTGTTCCCGACTTGTCCGAGGAATTTCTCCGCCATCGGAATCCGAGTTGCCCGCGACAACAGGACCGGATCAATGGGTAATCTTTGATTGAGTAGGAAACGCAGCTGACCTAGGGTTTTAGGATCTAATCGACTGGCGATCAACTCAAAGTCCTTCTCGATAGTGCCGTCTGCGGCAAAAGCTTCGAGGGACGATACGGCGACCTTGATTTCCAGCGGACCGATGAAGGTATTCACGGCTTCTGCGGCGATCGCGGCTCCCGGCAAACTGGCGATGGCACAGAGCTGGATCAACCCGGCACCGAACCAACGACGAAGCGAGTGGCGGAACGGAGCAGAAAAAACGAATGCCATAGGATTTTCCGGAGAATCGGTTAGTCCTATTCATTGTGTTGAAAATTCAACTACGGCGAATTGAAGAAAGGCTAAAGCTTGGTCTTAGCTCGAGTCAAAAAATCTCATCGCCTTTGTCGAATCGCTCAGAATACGTCTGATTTTGAAGGGACTCGATTAAACGACACTAAACTTCAACTAACGAGCGTTGCGGGGTAATTGTTTGAACTTTCTTGAGCAAAACAGATTGATCTTGCCCGAGCGTAACTCCCCGGCGACGAGGCTTAACGGGCAGTTTGTTCTCCAGGCTCAGGTCCAATTGAGTCAGCAATGTTCCCAACACAATCTTCAACTCATACATTGCCAGCGCCGAACCGACACATCGACGAGCACCGCCGCCAAAAGGCATAAACTCAAATGAGGAAAACTGTCTTTCTAAAAAGCGTTCGGGTCGGAACTGCTTCGGATTCGGATATAAATCCTCACGCTGATGCACCAAATAAATTGACCCCATCACCAATGTCCCCTGTTCAAGGGCATAGCCACTCAATTCGACCGGCACTTCCACCCGCCGAGGGAAGAGCAACATCGCGACTGGATGAATCCGCAAGGTTTCACAGCAAACCGCTTCCAGATACGGGCATTTCATAATTTCCGCCGGATCGTTCGGATTTGCGATCGCAGACAGCTCATCCATCAGTTTGGCTTTGACTGCTGGTACGGAATGAATCCAGTACAGGGCCCAAGTCAAAGCAGTGGCAGTGGTTTCATGACCCGCAACTAACAGCCCCATTAATTCATCTCGCACCTCCTGATCGCTCAAGCCCTTGCCTTCTTCATCAGTTGCCGCCAACAACAACGACAAAATGTCTTGACGGTCCGTGTTCAGCTCATCGCGCCGCTCACGGATCACGGAAAACAGCAAGTCGTCGGTTTCTTTTGCAAGTTTGCTCAAACGAGCACCAGGGCTCCACTCCCCAAAATCCTGTTGTAGCCAAGGGATAAACAAAAGCATAGAGGCGAGTGGAGAATTGGTGATGTCTAGCCGTTGAGCGAGCAGTTTTTCTAGTCGTTCATAGCGCTCACCCCCATAGAGTCCAAACACTGCCTGCAAAATGACACGCATGGTAATTGTTTGCATCATCGGTCGAGTATCCCGGATTTGCTGATCAGACCAATGATCAACGACCGCCTGGGTAATTTGCTGGATAATTTGACCATAAAGTTGGATGCGTCCGCCATGAAAGTGGGGCAGCACCAGACGGCGGCGATTGCGGTGGGCTTGCCCGCTCAATAGCATCAAATTCTGTCGCCCCAGGAGAGGTTCTAAAATTTCATTGATTTCGCCAGGGGCAGAAAACACGCGGCCGCTATCTCGAGACAGCATTTGTTTAATAGCATCAGGTTCACTGAGCATTAGCAGCGGAGCGCCTGCCGACCAGAGTCCCTCCGTGGCAAAGATGTCTCCGTACTTTTTGTAATAAGTCTCCATGAAGTCAGTCGGATTCAGGACCCAATGGAAAAACTGGATGAAGTTGGGAGTCTCGACAACCGGCAGCGTAGACATGACAGTTTCTCAGCGATGGAACAGCGAATGAACGCTTTGTACATATTTTATAGCTTTCGCCAAATCGCTTAGGACATCTCTGATTCTGAGTCGTCTTCAACCGGAATTAGTGCTCGCATCTAAGCGCTGAAGTATTTAGCGGCAGGATGATAAGCAATAATTGCCGTGGTGGATTGCTCGGGATAAATTTGCTCGCTTTCGTCCATGTACATATTTATGCGATCACAACCGAGAAGTTCCATCTGCGTAAATTGATCGGCGATATTGGGACAGGCTGGATAGCCAAAGCTATACCGTGAGCCTTGATAGCGTTGTTGGAAGACTTCTCGCGCAGTGGCTGGCTCTAAGTCGCCGTAGCCCAATTCCCGCCGAATCCGCGCGTGGGTCCATTCTGCCAAGGCTTCTGCCATTTGGACAGCCATACCGTGGTAATACAAGTAATCCGTGTACTGATCCGCATCAAACAACTTCTTCGCATACTCGGTGGCAATGTGCCCGGACGTCACCGCCTGCATCGGGAACGCGTCAACTATGCCCTCTTCGGCGGTAGCGAAGAAGTCGGCAATACAGAGCCGTCGCAAAGAACGCTGACGGGGAAACTCAAATTTTGCGATCGCAGCAGCCCCCGGCTTCAACTGACGTCCCTCCACATCAGCTGGCTCGAAGATATGCAAGATATTGCCGTCTGCCTGCACCGGAAAATAACCATAGATGACCTGTAAGTGCAGGAGATTTTCATGAACAATACGACGTTTCCACTCCGTTAGGATCGGATGCACAGTCTCTTCGACAAAGCGCTCATATTGCTCGCGAGATTGGTCTCTGGGCTTCCGAAACTGCCACTGACCGACAAAGAGAGCTTGTAAATCTAGATATTTATAGACCTCTTCGACGGGAATATCTTGCAGGCTGAGAATCTTTGGTCCCCAAAACGGTGCCGTTGGACGAGTCAGTTCAATATTGACAGCTTCTGAACGACGCGTGTCAAGTACAACCGGTTCTTCTTCTTTCGAAGATGCAGTTTCGGCGGCGGAGGGTTTAGGCTTGGTTTTGTGCCCGTTGCGCTGAGTCCCTTTGCTCGCGATATTTTCTCCCACTTCATCGAGGAAACCCTGATGATCATGCCAATTGCCGACTGATTTCGCGGGCATCAGTTTATCCATAAAGTGCAAATCAGCAAACGCGTCCTTACCGTAAATAACTTGGCCGTTGTACACATCCTGACAGTCGTTATAGACAAATTTAGGAGTTAATGCGGCTCCCCCCAAAATGACCGGGACGGTAATACCTTGCTCGTTAAAGGTCTCCAAGTTATCTTTCATGAAAGCTGTCGATTTTACCAACAATCCACTCATGGCAATACAGTCAGCGTTGTGCTCCCGATAAGCATCAATGATGTTGTCTACAGGCTGTTTGATGCCCAGGTTAACGACCTTGTAACCATTGTTAGACAAGATAATATCGACCAGATTTTTCCCAATATCATGAACGTCCCCTTTCACTGTCGCAATCACAAACGTTCCTTTCCCGCTGTCGTCCTCTTCTTTTTCCATATGAGGCTCTAGGTGCGCCACCGCTGCTTTCATCGTTTGGGCAGACTGCAACACAAACGGCAGTTGCATTTGTCCGGAACCAAATAGTTCGCCCACAGTTTTCATGCCGTCGAGCAAATAGATATTAATGATATCAAGTGGCGGATATTGCGCTAATGCTTGGTTCAGTAGTTCTTCTAGTCCAATTCTTTCTCCGTCAATAATGTGGCGCTTCAGACGCTCTTCTAACGGAAGCTTCAAATCAGCGGTGCGATCATGTTTGGTCGTTTTCCCTTCAAACAGCGTGGTCAGAGTCGTCAAAGGATCGTAAGTACAGACCTCGCCGTCGTATTTGCGGCGATCATAAATCAGATCTAGACAGACTATCTGATGCTCTGAGTCGATTTTCGCGAGGGGTAGAATTTTATTCGGACTGACAATGGCTGAATCTAACCCCACCTGTATACATTCGTGCAGAAACATCGAGTTCAGCACCTGGCGCGCCGCCGGATTCAAGCCAAAGGAGATATTGGAAATCCCCAACAAAATATGACAGCCCGGCAATTCCGCCCGCATCTGCCGGATGGATTCAACGGTCGCTTTGCCATTCTCGCGATCTTCTTCAATCCCAGTGGAGATGGGCAACGCCAGCGGATCAAAGAAAATTTCGTGAGCAGGAATACCGTACGCGATGGCCGCCTCATAAGCACGCTTGGCGATTTCAAACTTTTTAGCGGCTGTTCGACCCATCCCATCTTCATCAATGGTACCGATAACAATCCCGGCACCGTAGCGCTTCGCTAAATTCAAAACCTGAAAAAATCGCTCTTCCCCATCTTCATAGTTAGTAGAGTTGAGGATACATTTCCCCCCCGCAACCTTAAGCCCAGACTCCATTTTTTGCCACTCTGTTGAGTCCAACATGAGCGGTAGGGTCACATTATTGACAAGTCGAGACGCCAACTCTTTCATGTCGCGCACCCCATCGCGACCGACGTAATCGACATTAACATCGAGCACATGAGCACCCTCTTTGACCTGATTCCGGGCCAAAGCGATCAGTCCATCCCAATCTTCTTCATTCAGCAAAGTCCGGCATTTTTTCGAGCCAGATGCATTGAGACGCTCGCCCACAATCAAAAATGAATTGTCTTGCTCGTAGGGTTGCGTTGTATAAATTGAAGCGGCCGAGGGGTCGTAATGAGGCTCCCGAACTTTGGGCGTAAGAGTTTTGGTGACTTCTGCGAGGGCGTGAATATGATCCGGACGGGTCCCACAGCACCCCCCAACAACTTGGACCCCTAAATCTTCGACAAAATGCATCAAGGCCATCTGGAGCTCAATTGGGGTTAGCCGATAATGAGCCTGTCCTCCGATATTCTCTGGCAATCCAGCATTGGGAATACAAGACAAAATAAAAGAAGAATGTTCCGACAAATATTTGATATGTTCTTTCATCTTATCGGGACCCGTTGCGCAGTTCAGCCCCAAAATATCAATCGGATAGGGCTCTAAGATCGCTAAGGCTGCTCCAATATCAGTGCCGACCAGCATCGTTCCCATCACTTCCATCGTGATCGACACCATTACGGGTAATCGTTCACCGGTTTTCTCAAAGACCATCTGGACCGCATTTAACGCGGCTTTGATTTGTAAAACGTCCTGACACGTTTCAATAATGAAGAGATCAACACCTCCATCGAAAAGCCCCTGAGCTTGCTCAATGTAAGCATCTCGCAACGTATCAAACTCGATATGGCCTAATGTGGGCAGCTTAGTTCCCGGACCCATAGAGCCTGCCACAAAACGGGGTTTCTCCGGAGTCGAAAACTCCGTCGCCACTGATTTTGCTAGCTCCGCCGCTGTCTTATTAATTTCGTACGCCCGCTCACCTAAGTCATATTCCGCCAGAACCAAATGAGTCCCGCCAAATGTATCGGTTTCGATCACATCTGCCCCGGCCGCCAAAAACTCACGATGCACGGTTATGATCGCATCGGGTTTAGTCACAACCAGGTATTCGTTACAGCCCTCATAAGCCGCTCCGCCAAAATCTTCAGCCGTCAAGTTTTGCGCTTGAATTGAAGTCCCCATTGCACCATCAAACACGACGACTGGTCGTTCGGGACTCTGGAGATGCTTGAGAAACGGACTTTTCATTGAGGAATAGTCAGGCATAAACGAATTAATTAAGCGTCTTTAATTATCGTCCAAAAGACTCGTACCTTGCAGCCTGTTTGACCATTTCACATTGACTAAATTTGGTTCTAAACCTACTCGCGACGAATATTGATGCAGCACCAAGGGTCTCGTTGCCAAATCGTCGCGACAATCCAGCCGTGTTTCTCCAATACGTTGCTCACCATCGGGGCTTGTTCACTCAATATGCCACTCAAAACCCCCCAAGTTGTGGGTTGGCTCAAGTCACTGAGATGAGGAATGATCTCGACAATCACTTCGGCCAAAATGTTGCAGACGATGCCATCAAAACCATTGCTAGTAACTGAGAGCAGCTCTTCATAAGTTCCCTGCTTAACCCGCAGTTTTTCAGCGGGAATTTTATTAAGTTTGCGATTATGTAGGGTTGAGCGTACAGCGAGGGAATCAATATCAACGGCCACCACTGATTTTGCGCCTAGCAGCATAGCCCCAATACTCAAAATCCCCGACCCACAGCCAATGTCGGCAATCGTGGGTGGGATTTCCGGGGGCAGTAAAAACCGCATCTCTAAAGACTCCAAGCATAACTGGGTCGTGGGATGCACCCCGGTCCCAAATGCGGCACCGGGATTTAAGCGAATCATTAGTCGTTCGCTTTCCGCTTTTTCGGGGGCAAGCCAGGCGGGACAGACTAAAAAACGGTCTCCAATCGAGAGGGGTTGCCAGTGTTGTTGCCAGCTACTGGCCCAGTCTTCACCCTCAATCACGTGCCAGCGAAGCTGAGGCTCCTCGGCTGAGAGAAGCTGAGCGTCTTGTTTTAACCAAAGAGTGACAGCCGCCAAGTCCAACACTTCGACGTCGGCACGAGGCAAATAGCCTTTAAGCAGAAGCCGATCTTGCTGATATTCGGTTGCGGTCCCCTGACAGCCAGTGTTGCTCAACCGTAAAAAGACCGCGTCTTCTAAAATTGGCTCGCACAGAACTTCGATTTCCCACCATTGTTCAGTTGAGGGGTCCGATGTCATTGCTGCACCTATAGGTTGCTCACTGCTTACAATTTAACGGTATAGGCGTCGCGAATTCCTTCAACGCTAGTGATTTCGTTAATGATGCCTTCGGGCAGTGGATCATCAATGCTGAGCGCCATAATGGCATCCCCACGGACAATCTTTCTCCCGACTTGCATACTGGCGATGTTGACATTAAAACTACCGAGCAACGACCCAATCCGTCCAATAATGCCGGGCATATCTCGGTGGAGCGTAAATAGCATGTAATTGCTGGGCGGAACGCTGATGGGGAACTCGTCAATATTGGTGATATGAAAATCCGTTTGACCAAACAAAGAGCCCATGACAGAGTGAGTGCCCAAAGACCCTTTAGCTTCTAGTTTGAGGGTGCCCGCATAATCGCCGGTGGACTCATCTCGGGTTTCAATAATGCGAATGCCGCGCTCTTTCGCCTCAATCGTGGCGTTGACATAATTCACTCGTTCCCGCAGCGCCTGAGAGAGTAAACCCTTGATAGCACCAACCACGATCGGCTGGCTGTCGATTTTGGCGAGTTCTCCTTGGAAGCTAACGATCAACTGTTCAATCCGTCCGCCAGCGAGCTGACCCACTAAGTTACCCAAAGATTCCGCCATTTTGAGATAAGGGCGCAACTTGGCCATGACGTCCGGGTTGAGTCCGGGAATATTCACCGCTGAACGGGCGGGAAGACCGAGCAAGACATCGCGGATTTGCTCTGCGACATCAATGGCGACATTGACTTGAGCTTCGGCTGTTGAGGCACCGAGGTGAGGCGTCAAGACCAGCTTCTTGCTGTCGATGGAACGCAAGACTGAGCCGTCTTCCAAGGGCTCATTGTCATAAACGTCAATGGCAGCCCCAGCGATTTCCCCCGCATCCAGAGCCGCCGCTAGCGCTGCTTCGTCGATAATGCCGCCCCGAGCGCAGTTAACAATACGTGCGGTAGGCTTCATCTTTTTGAGCGTGTCTGCATTGATGAGATTTGCAGTCTCGGGGGTTTTGGGTACGTGCAGCGTAATATAGTCAGCTTCACTAAAGAGCAAATCTAAATCGACTAGGTTGCAACCAAGCTGCTCAGCTCGTTCTTGGGAAATGAAGGGATCAAAGGCGAGCAAACGCATGTTCATGGCGCGGGCGACTTTGGCCACATGAGCTCCAATTTTCCCGAGTCCCACAACGCCGAGAGTCTTCTTGTAAACTTCTGCTCCAACAAACTTTTTCCGCTCCCATTTACCCGCCCGGACCGACTGGTCTGCCCCTGGAATGTGGCGAGAAAGGGCTAGCATCATCGCGACTGCATGCTCTGCCGCAGCAATAGTATTGCCTTCTGGAGAGTTCACAACCACGATGCCCTTGCGAGTCGCCATGGGCACATCGACGTTATCAACACCGACCCCTGCGCGACCGATAATTCTGAGCTGTTTTGCTGCTTCGATCACCTCTTCGGTTACTTGAGTTCCAGAGCGGATCATCAACGCATCGTATTCGGGGATGATCTGTGCGAGTTCAGCGGGTGGAAGCTTTAACTTGACATCGACTTGGGCAACCTGGGACAGAATTTCAATACCCGCTTGATCGATTGGATCGGAAACAAGAACCTTGGCCATGACTATTACTTTTTCTGCAGCGCGCGATCGCGTGGGATAAAGACGAACAACTGTAACGACAATCACTGCTAAATATTGCAGGAACTGCAGTTGCTCATTGTATGGCAAAAACCTACCAAAACCTCTTTAGGGAATCCTAAATTGCAGTGAGACGGTAGCCATTGTGCAGGAACCAGGGTAGAAGCTCCCCCAGGGCACCCTTAAGATTTATTTCATAAATTAGACTCATAGAAGAAGGAACTTCAGTTGGCGTCGAAATTTGTCTGTGATCGAAAAAGAAACTCTGGAACTGCTGGAATGGCCGCGCCTCTGCCAGCACTTAGCGACATTTGCCGCCACGAAATTAGGCGCGATCGCAGCGCGTAATTTGACGTTGCCTATTACGCGATCGCAATCGTTAGACACTCTAGCCCAGACCGTTGAGGTTCATCGCTTTGAGTCCGAAGTTGAAGAGCCTTGGACACTCAATGGCATTACGGATATTGGGGATGCACTCGAACGGGCGCGTCTAGGCGGCGTTTTGAGTGGGGAAGAGCTGATCAATTTGGCTACCACATTATCTGGTATGCGGCGGCTGCGGCGACTGCTTGAGGCCCAAGACGAGGGCGAATATCCGGTCATTACGGATTTAATTACGACTGTCCGGACTTATCCAGAATTAGAAAAAGCCATCCACCATTGCTTAGATGATGGGGGCGACGTCACTGAACGGGCGAGTCCCAAGCTAACGGAAATTCGGCAAAGTATTCGCGCCTATCGCAGCCAAATTAACCAAACTTTGCAGCGTCTGTTGCAAAGCCGCAGTGCCGCGATGCAGGAATTAGTGATTACGCAACGAGGCGATCGCTTTGTCGTACCGGTTAAAGTGACCCACAAAGAGCAAGTGCTGGGCATTGTTCACGACATGTCCAGTTCTGGCGCCACGCTGTATGTGGAGCCGAAGAGTATTACTGAAACAGGCAACCGATTGCGACAACAATATCGCCGGGAGCAGGTGGAAGTTGAAGCAATTTTGCGAGAGTTGTCTGAGAAAGTACAGGCGGTTGTCGATGATCTTGAGCATCTACTTGCGATCGCAACCACGCTAGATCTGGCAACGGCGCGGGCGCGTTACGGACGCTGGTTGGAAGGGTATCCCCCGACTTTTTGTGAAGCGGGAAGCGTCGAGATCGAGATGACCCTGCGGCAACTCCGTCATCCACTCCTGGTTTGGCAGGAAAAACACGAAGAAGGCGCGTCAGTCGTGCCGATCGATGTGAAGATTGCACCCCCAACTCGGGTTGTAGCAATTACAGGACCCAATACCGGCGGGAAAACAGCGACGTTAAAAGCGATTGGGTTAGCGGCTCTGATGGCGAAAGCTGGCCTGTTTATTCCGGCATATTCTCCGGTAACCCTACCTTGGTTTGAGCGGATTTTGGCTGATATTGGGGATGAGCAGTCCCTACAGCAGAGCCTTTCAACGTTTTCCGGACATATCCGGCGCATCAGTCGCATTGTTGATGCCGTTGCAGATTGCCCCAATTCGTTGGTGTTATTGGACGAAGTAGGGGCAGGAACGGATCCGACAGAAGGCAGTGCGCTTGCGATCGCGTTATTGAAACATTTAGCAGAAAACTCATTGCTGAGCGTTGCAACGACTCACTTTGGGGAATTGAAGGCGCTGAAATATGATGATGAACGGTTTGAAAATG
>JBCDHF010000011.1:0-23374 GCA_038750375.1 Cyanobacteria bacterium P01_H01_bin.15 | reverse complement strand
TTGCTGACTGATGCTAAAGGTACGTCTTGGACTTTTTATCTTTATCTTGGGCGAATTATTTATGCGACGGGCGGACAACACCCCATCCGGCGTTGGCGTCGCCAGCTGGCAAGCTTTTTCCCAAATTTAGCGGCTCGACCCAGTCAGTTACAGGCTGACTTTGCTCGTTTACAGGCCGCAAATAACGGTCTAGAGTTCTGGGAATATTCGCTCTTATGTCAGTGGGTTGAACAAAATCGCATTACTCGTGAAGACGCGGCTCGCATGATACGAGATACGCTGATTGAGATTTTTTTTGACGTCACCCAAGCTCTGCAGATTACTTGCGAACTCAAACGAATCAACGCGATTACGACCCGATTGGCCCTGATTGATGCGGAGCCGGTCATCGTGGCGGCGAAGAAGCGATGGATGGCTTGGCAAGGGGCGAAAATTGCTGACCGTTCCCCTGATATGGCACCGGTGATCACTAAGCCTGACCAGCTACAGCAGCGCACATCTGCCCAAATGTATCAGACTTTAAGTCAGCTTCTGGATGGACAGCAAACCTTACGTGATTTATCGGTACGTATGCGCCGAGATGTTTTGACAGTCACGCGATCGCTATTGCCTTATATTCAGCTAGGTCTGGTGAAGCTGACCAAGGTGGCAGATTTGCGGGCTCCCATCAGCATGCCCTCCAATACGCCGCCTCCGCCCAAACCCAAAAAAGCCCAGGGACAGTTGATTGCCTGCATCGATGACAGCCCAGCCGTCTGTCAAGCCATGGAAAAGATCTTGACGCACGCAGGATACCAATTTATGTCGATTAATGATCCATTACGCGCAGTTGCCGCTCTGCTGGCTAGACGACCGGCCTTGATTTTTTTAGACTTGGTGATGCCCAATGCCAATGGCTACGAGATTTGTTCCCAACTGCGTAAGGTGGCGCAATTTAACTCAACGCCCATAGTAATCCTGACGGGCAATGACGGAATTATTGACCGTGTTCGCGCCAAACTCGTCAAATCTAATGACTTTATTGGCAAGCCGGTGAAAGCTAAGACCGTCCTTGAGGTTGCCCAAAAGTATTTGATGGTAGGTTCAGAGCCTTAGGTTTTGAGTTTTTTTCGGGGGGTGGAGCGCAGTTATCGTTCAAGAGGAAGGTCGGGATATGGGCACAGTGCTAATAGTTGAGGATTCTGCAATGGAGCGGAAGCTTTTGTCTGGGTACCTACAAACCTCTGGACTGGAAGTTGTCATGGCCACCAGTGGAGAAGAGGCTCTGCAACAAATCGAGCGTTCCCAACCGGATGCCATTGTTTTAGATATTGTTTTACCGGGATTGAGCGGCTTTGAAATTTGTCGACAACTCAAAAATAACGAGACCACTCAGCAAATCCCAATTATTCTTTGTTCTACCAAAGACACTGCCATGGATAAGTTTTGGGGCTTGAAGCAAGGTGCGGATGCTTACATCACAAAACCAGTGGATAAAGTGGAATTTTTACGAACCCTAAATCAGTTTTTTGATTCGTTGGTAGATGTCTGATCGATCTCAAGCTCAGCCCTATCTTCAGTTTCGACTTTCTCAAGACTGGAAGGCCATGCTGGCCTTAAGAGAATTGAGTGAGGTGCTTGCGATCACGGGAGAACAGATTGTGCCGATCCCTCATCTTCCCGTTTGGGTAATGGGAGTTCATAACTGGCGGGGCGAGGTGCTGTGGATGTTGGATTTACCTCTGTTATTAGATCTGCCTCCCTGGCAGGAAAGCCTAGGAAAAAGAGGGCGAGGTCTTGTGTTGCGAGGTCCCCACAATTCTCGTTCAGACAGACGTCGCTCGACGGTGGGTTTAGCGGTCAGTGAGGTAGATGAATTGACGTATTGTGATCCTTGTAATATCGAGACCGCTGCGGCTACATCTTCTACTTATCCTAAACTCGACTCGTTTTTGCAAGGGTATTGGCAGCCCCCAACCCCTGAACCTGCGATCGCAGTTTTAGATGGAACTAAGATATTTGGCTGTTTGCCCGCGGCAGATGAATTTTAAGTGAGCTGTTCGTATTGCAAATCGGGATGCCATTGATTGGGGACAAATGTCCAAATGCCTCGCAATTCAGGGAAAATTTCGGTGAAGGGCCAGGTTGGGGAAAGCTGTTGCAGTCTAATTTTGAGTAAAGCCGGAAAGAAATTAGAAGGCAGTTAATCTTTGAAGATGTCGTGTCTTGAGGTGAAGAGAGTGGAATGCCTTAAGGTGACTCAGCAATTTGCCCCAAGAGCGAGCTTGCTCCCAGAGATATAGCAGTCGCCACCTTCGTCAGGTGGAGGCTGCGTACCAGAACGCTCTAGGATTCGGCAACTCAAAATCAGAGGTGTCCTAAGCGATCTGGCGGAAGCTATATCTCTCGCTTTCGCCAGATTGCATAGGCGATCTTTCATTCTGAGTTGCGTAATTTCCAACCTTTCTGGCACAGAATCTCCCCTTTAAGATAGTTGCGTTACCATAGCTCGCAATTTGGTCGTATCGGGCATACTGACTATGTCCTTACCTAGCTATTTCCGGGCACGACTCTTTGGCCGCAGTTGGTTGTTCATCGTCGAGGGCTACCGCCGGTCAAACGTGAACTCGATTCGTCGTCACATGCGCCGCATTGTTCCCGTCTCCTGACCTTAGAACTGAAAATACGCTATGAGCCAGCAGCTCCCAACTGAAGACCTGACTCCTTCCGAATCCGCCCCTCCCCAACAGGAGATACTACCGCAAAACGCCGGCTTGATTGGGGATGGTCCTTCACCACTGACAGCCCTGTCCTTTAGTGAGGGAAATGGGCGAACGACCTCTCACTTCGTCAAGCGAGTAGCTATTTTATTAGTGGGTTTATCGACGATACCGATTTTGTTGGTCGGGGGTCTTTGCTTCTGGGTGACAGCTCGTAATTGGCCATCACCCTCAAGTTCTGCCAGTGAGACTGCGGCTATGCCCGAGCGTGTGAGAGCGCAAATGTTAGGGGTGATTATCATTGGTGCGCTGCTCGTCGGGGGTCTCAGTGCCGGTCTTTCTCTGGGGTTCTTGCGCAGTTTTTTACGGTCACTGACACTCGCTCACAAGGGCATTGATCGACTATCCGACGATAATTTGGATTTTCAATTACCGATAGGAGACGCGGGTCCAGCCGGGCAATTAATAAGCAGCGTCAATCGGTTAGCGCGGTCTCTTAAAGAGCAGCGTGCGGAACAAACTTTGACCCTGAATAAATTTCGTCAACTACAAAATCTGGGCTTTGATTTAGCGAGCACCCAAGAATTAGAGACCCTCTACAGCTTGAGCCTGCCCTCTTTGCGCCAAGCACTCAATTGTGAGCGCGCCGCCTTCTATCGCTTTGATCAGAATTGGGATGGTCGCATTGTTGCAGAGTCAGTGGATCCTGAGTTCCCCATTATTTTGAAGCAGCCAGTAGGCGATCCTACATTTGATCCTTCCGATGTCGAAACCTACCGCTTCCGGGGAGTGCAAGTTATTCACGATATTTATCAAGTGGGTTTAACGGACTTACAAATACAAAGTATGGAAAATGCCTCGGTGAAGGCTAGCTTGAACGCTCCTATAGAAGTGGAGGGGGAGCTATTCGGAATTTTACTGGTCCATCAATGCAGCCAAACACGGCAATGGACCCCTGCCGAGCGAGATTTCTTTGCTCAGGTTGCGCAGCAGTTTGAAGGGCAACTTGCGCGGCTCTCCTTTTTGGAGCAGCAGAAGATGGCGATGAGTTTGCAGCGTGAGGAGAAAGAGGAACTCCAACGGCGAGCGTTAGAGTTACTGATGCAGATTGAGCCTGTATCCCAGGGGGATTTAACGGTCAGAGCTCAAGTTAGCGCCGATGAGATTGGGACGATTGCCGACTCCTATAACGCGACGATTGAAAGTCTACGTGCGCTGGTGACCCAAGTGCAAGCGGCGACACAGCAAGTAACCGAGACAAGCACGAGCAATGAAGCCGCCATTCAATCCTTAACTCAAGGTGCCGTTCAGCAAACTCAAACAATTGAAACGGCTTTACATCGCTTGAGTCTGATGACCCACTCGATTGAAGTAGTTTCGGCCAATGCGCAAGAAGCTGAAGCCTTTGTTCAGAAAGCGGCAGAAACAGTTGAGATGGGCGATCTGGCGATGAATCGCACTGTGGATGGCATTTTCGGGATTCGCTCAACCGTTTCTGAAACCGCCAAAAAGGTTAAGCAGCTGGGAGAATCAACTCAAAAAATTTCAAAAGTCGTCAATCTAATCAGTAGCTTTGCCGATCAAACAAACCTATTGGCCCTAAACGCTTCCATTGAAGCCGCCCACGCCGGGGAAGAGGGGCGTGGATTTGCGGTCGTCGCAGAAGAGGTGCGCTCCCTGGCTCGGCAGTCTGCTGCGGCAACGGCTGATATTGAAACAGTTGTGTCCCAGATTCAATCTGAAACTCAAGCGGTTGCTGCAGCTATGGAAGCTGGAACCGAGCAAGTGGTGGCAGGGACGCAATTGGTTGAAGATGCGCGTCAAAATCTCAATCAAATTACTGTTGCGAGTACACAGCTAACAAAACTGGTCACGGCAATTTCCGCCGCAGCGAATGAGCAGGCGGATACTAGTGCGGCCTTGACTCAGAGTATGGGAGAAGTGGCAGAGGTTTCTAATCAAACCGCATTAGAGACAGAAAAAGTATCGGGCTCATTTCAGAATTTACTAGTCGTCGCGGGGGAATTGCAAACCCGTGTTGGTCAATTCCGGATTGAGGTTTAGCCACCGTTTTGCCCTTGTAGCCTTCGTCAGTTTGCACAGAAACTTCCAATTTTGAGTTGCCTGATTCTAGAGCGTTCTGACGCACAGCCGTCACCTTCATATGGGGGGCAGCTGCGATAAAACTGAAAATCGTAGTTTCGATGACCCATGACTCAACTTCCCAGTCAGCCTGAATTAAACGCCTTAGAGACGCCGGTCTCACCGGAGATTGTGGCTGCACGACGTCGACTGGAGGTATTGCGCGCTACTGGGTCAGACCCCTTTCGAGGTTTATTGGCAGATGTATCTGTTCGGGTCAAATTAGTGTTTGCGTTACTACTGACAGAGACCGTGGCGATTGGTGGGTTTCTCTGGGCGGGCAGTCATTTATTGCCCACGGTAACTCAGAATTTGTCGGACTCCTCTGCTGAGGTCCAGCTTGAGCGCCAAATGGGGTGGTCTTGGCTCGGCGGTGCGGTAGGCTTGGCAACGTTAGTCAATGTGGGTTTAGGCGCCTATCTGCTGTCTGAGATCGCAAAACCGCTGAAATCGATTCAGACGGGCACCCAAAACCTGGCTAGCGGGGGCTCCGCCTCTCCGTTACCGGTGACTGGCGGGGATGAATGGGGACAACTGAGCGCCGAAATTAATCAACTCTCGGAGCAATTGTCCATCGCGGAAAGTAAGCGTCAAGCCCAAAGTCGCTATCATCAAGCGCTTTTGTCCCTCGGCAGTCAGATTGCCGGGAGCCAAGATCGCGCATCCTTGTTTGCCTCGGCTTTGCCGTTGATTCGGGAGGCGTTGGGGTGTGATCGGGTGGTGATATTAGAGACGGATGAGCTGGGAACTAGCTGCGTATTTGCTGAATCGACCGGTGAATTTTGGGCGCCATTACTTGAGTCGGAAAATTTATTACCCGCCAGTTGGCAGAGCTTAGACAATAAATCGGTCGCGGTGCAGGTGGTTAACAACCTGGATGACGAGCCAGTGTCCCCTGATTTACAGGCATTGCTTACCGATTGGCAAGTCAAAGCCTATTTGATGTTGCCACTGCCGATTGCGGGAGTTTTCGGCAAGCTCTTGGTCTTGCAACAATGTGGGAGGACTCGCGCCTGGCAATCATTTGAAGTGGCTTATGTACAACAAGCCGTGGGTCTCCTGGGACTCGCGCTGGAGCGGACAGAATTTATCGGTCAGCAAAAACTGATGGAAGCGCAGCAAGTTTCTGAACAGGAGCTATTCCAGCGCCGAGCGTTAGAACTTTTACAAGAAGTCGATCCGGTTAGTCAAGGCGATTTAACCATTCGCGCTCGGGTTACGCCGGACGAAATTGGCACCATCGCTGATTCTTACAACGCCACCATTGAAAGCTTGCGTCGCTTGGTCGGTGGAGTTACGCAGGCTGCTACTCAGATGAGTCAAACGACTCTCAATAATGAGTCCGTTGTGCAAAGCTTGGCAACAGATGCGGTGCGGCAGTCGTCTGGAATCGCCCAAGCCCAAGAATTAATGGCCCAGTTAACTCAGGCAACCGATGCGATCGCTAGTAATGCGCAAGACGCGCGGGTGGCGATGCAAGACGCGATCGCATCGGTTGCGGAGGGCGATAACACCATGGATTTGACGGTGACGGGAATGCGTGCCATCGAGGAAACAGTGACCATGGCAGCAGATCAGGTGCGGCAGTTAGGCGAGTTCTCCCAGCAAATTTCCAGCGTGGTGGCCCTGATTAATCGATTTGCGGCTCAAACCCATTTGCTTGCCCTCAAAGCATCCATTGAAGCTGCTCGGGCTGGAGAGCAGGGGGTCGGCTTTGCAGTAATCGCGGATGAGGTGCGATTACTGGCGGCTCAATCCTCGCAGGCAACGGAGGATATTGAACGAATCGTGAGCCAAACTCAGTTACAAACAGAAGCGGTGCTGCAGGTCATGGGGAGCAGCACTCAGCGAGTAGCGACTGGCGCGGCCTTAGTCAATGAAATCCGGGAGAAGTTGACTCAGGTCGTCACAACCAGCGTATCGATTAATGAACGAGTCAGTGATATTAGCCACGCAGCTCAAGCGCAATCCGAGGCAACAGATGCGGTCAATGAAACAATTACCTCTCTGGGTACCATGGCTAAAAGCACCGCCAAGATGGCGAATTTGACAGCACTTTCCTTTAAAGATTTACTAGCGTTAGCCCAAGATTTACAGCGAGATGTTGCCCGCTTCAAAATTGATTAACCCTTAAGAAATGGCTGTTAATTCCGACGACCAGACCTATCAGTTTTTTGCTGATGAAGCTCCAGAACTATTAGAGGCCATCGAAACGGGACTGCTGACAGTACGTCAGGATCGTAGTACGCCCCATGTACATAGCTTGATGCGTGCAGCCCATTCCTTGAAAGGCAACGCGGCGAATGTAGGACTGACCACGATTAAAGAGCTGGCTCACCGTTTGGAGGATGTTTTTAAAGGGCTGTATAGCGAAGAGGTGATTGTCGATACGGAGTTAGAAGGTCTGCTACTGCAGGCTTTTGATTGTTTGCGCTCCCCATTAACCGCCCAGCTGGAAATCGGCAGTTTTGATGAAACAGCCGCGATGGCGCAGGCAGACCCTGTGTTTGCCGAGCTCCAGGCCCGCTTGGGCTCCGCTATGGAGGCGAGCAGCAACTTTATCCCTAGTTCGGGTGATTTAGGTATTGATCTGGTAAGTTCCATTTTTGAGGTGGATGTTGAGCAGGGAATCTGTCGGATCGAAGCCGTTCTCGCAGCATCGGACAACACCGCCTTAACGAACGAAGTTCAGACCCAAGCTGAAGTCTTTGCGGGGTTTGGTGAAATGCTTGGGTTGAAAGGGTTTGAGCAGATCGCGCAACACACCCTGGCCGCCCTCGCTCAGCAGCCTGCGGCCGTAGCAACGATCGCTCGAGTCTTTATTGAGGATGCCAGCGCCGCCCGTCTTGCGGTTTTGTCCGGAGATCGGGCGTCCGGGGGCACGGTCTCCACTGCTCTAGCTAATTTGGCCAAAGCAGAAGTCCTTTCTGATATTGCTAATGAGCTTTTGGGAGATCCGGGGGAAACCCTGTCCTTTGATGAATTCTTGGCCGATAGTGAAGCGCTGGGTACTCTAGATATCGCGGAGAATGAACTGGACTGGGAGGTTCAGTCTGATGGCTTCGCTGCGTTGGGAGATATTTTTGGTGAAATACCAGAAATTGCGGATTTAGCAACGAATGAGCCACCACAGACAGCTGAGGTGGAGGCCAGTCCAGAAGAATTGATTGGAGAGGATAGCTGGACTCGCGAGGAATCGGCCGTTGCTGCCGAATCCGACCCCAGCGAAATCCCAGCTTTAGAGGATATTTTTGGCGGAGGTTTTCCGGAAGCAGACCTTCCTCCTAAGCTGCCCGCAGAATTTCCGTCGGCGGAAGATCCAACCCTTGATGAACAGCCCGCAATAAACGAGCTAGCTGAAGAGCAAGACAGCTTACCCGAAATCGCGATCGCAGACTCGGATTTGGCGGCGTTGGCTGACGTGTTCGGGTCCTTTTCCGAAGCAGACGCCGCGGAGTCCAGCGAGATTATAGAACTGTCCCATGAAGAAACTGCTGGCTTGGTGGATAACCTTTCGGCATTTGCGGAAGTCGAAACACCAGAAATCGAGGACCGACCGACCGATGATGCCATCGAGCAAAAATTAGCAGATGCCATCAGTAAAGTCTGGGAGGGAGGAGAGGTTACCGAGCAACTGGAGCTGTCCTCTCCCGAGATCACTCTCCCTGTTGCGATCGCACAGGTAAGTAAACATATTACGGATTTACCTACACTAGCGGAGCTGGCAACTGCAACCATTCCTGCGCCTGCCCGAAAGAAATCCCCGATTCTCACGACACCCAAAGAGACGGTGTCTCCTGCTGCCTTACCAGCACGTCAGACCCTACGCGTTGATGTAGAAAGACTAGAGCGCATTGATAATTTAATTGGCGAACTGGCCATCAATCGAAATCGCCTTTCTCTGCAAAATAGCCAACTCCAGTCCTCACTAGGCGAAATGCTCTTGCGCTTTAATAAGTTCCAAGGGATTGCTCGACGGCTGCAAAGCTTTTCAGGTCAAGCTCAGGAGCGAATAAGCACCAATACCGACAACCTCGTCATTCCAGAGCCAGGGGTATCCACAACGTCTGATATTGCTGCTTTTGTCAGTGATTTTGATGCATTAGAAATGGACACCTATGGTGAAATGTATCGCCAATACCAGGAGCTTGCGGAACAGTTGCTTCAAGTCGAGGAAGTCGTTGAAGATGTGATATTGTTTGCGCAGCAGTCCAACGAGGCGATTGAACAACAGCGTCAGATGTTGGGGACCGTTCGAGATGAGTTGATGTGGTCACGTATGTTGCCGTTAGCTCAAATCTTCAATCGATTTCCTCGTGTCCTACGAGACCTGTCTGCTCAACACAATAAACCCGCTGAGTTGATAGTTTTGGGGGCTCGTATCTTAGTCGATAAAGCCGCGCTTGATAAGCTTTATAACCCATTACTACATCTCATTCGCAATGCGTTTGATCACGGCGTTGAATCTCCCGCTGAACGGGCTGCAGCAGGCAAGCCAGCTGTCGGACAAATTTGGTTGCGGGCGTATCATCAGGGAAATCGGACCTATATTGAAGTCCAAGATGATGGCCACGGCTTAGATTACAAGCGCATTGGAGAAAAGGCAATCGCAAAAAGTATTATTAGTGCGTCCCAGCTAGACTATATGCCACGCTCCCAGCTCCTAGATTTTATTTTTGAGCCCGGATTTTCGACGCAGGAGCAAGTTAGCGAGCTCTCGGGGCGGGGTGTCGGCCTGGATGTGGTGCGTTCAGAGCTGAATGCCCTTAAAGGGGATATCACAGTTAATTCAGAGCCAGGACAGGGGACTACGTTCACCTTGCAATTGCCCTTGACGCTGACCTTGGCGAAGCTGCTCACCTGTACTGTCGGGAATTTTATTTATGCGTTTCCGTCGGATAGTATTGCCGACATTTTAGTCCCGCGACCTGAACAGCTTTCTGTCGAAGATGGACAAACCGTTCTTCGCTGGCAAGACCGGTCGGTGCCCGTAACAACGTTGGATGAGCTGTTGGTTTATCAAGGTCGTCAGCCAGACAGTTTGCCAACGAAAGCACTCGGTTTGATGCCAGCTCCCAGTGACTGGTGTAAACCCCTGCTTATTTTCCGTCGAGGCGCCAGACTGAACGCGATTCAGGTGGATCGCTTAGCATCGGAGCAAGAACTGGTGGTCAAGCCGTTTAGCCCGGTTATCGCCGCGCCCACTTACACCTATGGCTGTACAGTTCTGGGCGATGGCAGCTTAGTACCCGTCATAAACGCCAACATTCTGCTCGCCGAAGACGACGCCGGTAATTTGCGATCGCAGGATAGGATTGCTAGGGACAATAGCTCTGCTTCATGGAAAGCGACAGCGCCAACAGTACTCATTATTGATGATTCCGCCGCCTTACGAGGTTCGCTGGCTTTGACCCTAGGAAAAGCAGGATATCGCGTGCTGCAAGCCCGAGATGGGCGGGACGGGCTCGACAAGCTGGAGCAAAGCTCACAGATCCGGTTCGTCCTTTGCGACATTGAAATGCCCATCATGAACGGGTTTGAGTTTTTGGCTCAACGGCGTCAAGAGGCAACTCTCAAGGCGATTCCGGTAGGAATGTTAACGTCCCGCAGTAATGACAAGCATCGTCAACTCTGTCTACGTTTAGGTGCCAACGCATACTTCACCAAACCGTATATTGAATCTGAGTTTCTGAAAGAAATTGCTCAATTAATTAATCTCGTACCTAGATCTATTTAAGCAATCATCATCTTTAAAAGATTAGTGTATGCATGCCAGAACGCTCTAGAATTAGGCAATTCAAAATTAGAAGTGTCGTAAGCGATCTGGCGCAAGCAATAACAAGTGACGGAGTAAGGCGGAGGTTTAAGAATGACAGTTGAGGTCAAGGGTCAGTTACTTAAAGTGATGAGCTTCCGCGTAGGAGATTTGCACATCGCGTTGAGTTTGCAATCGATTCAACGGATTGTTAACCATCAAGTTGTTGATGCCCTGAGCTATGACGGAATGCATGAAGTTGACGGGAAAACTGTTCCCGCACTTAATCTTTTTGAGCTATTCTACAAGATGCCTTTACCCGCTGACGCGCTGACCCCAACGAATCTGATACTCTCCAAGACCAGCGAGAACCAGCTTTTTGGCGTTGCGATCTCCCATTTGCCCACATTACTCGATTTAACCACAGGGCAGTTACGTCCTCTCCCCGAGGACTGGCAGCAGTCTCCGGTATTTCAATCGTTAGCATATTTTGCGCAGCTACCGCAAGAAGACGCCCAGCCATTGACGGTTTGTGTCCTTGATTGCGATCGCCTGTATGCTCAGATGGTTAGATAGCACTTGTCACTAGCTTCAAACCTTGGCAGGTTCCGCAAATTTAATCTTGAGATAATCGTCATCCATCTTTGCACCCGCAGGTTGAAGCGCTGCCAAGGCTTGGGGCAACACTAAATTACGGCGATGGTTGCCAATGCGGATGTTGAGTTCGTCGCCAGTTTTGTTGAGCTGGATTTGGCTTTTCTCAATGCGGGGCAGATAAAGTTCCAGGCTGTAATGATCGTCTGCTTGAACCACACGAATCGTGTTTTCCGTGTGATAGACCTGCGTCGGATCTTCATCACCATAAAGAGTGCTTTTGAGTCTCTCTAAAGCTGCCAAACCGCAAAGTTCTTCCGAGTAAAGAGGGACTTCTTTCACGGGGAGCGGATGAAAGTTTTCGTGGATTTCTGCTTTGTAGACCTGTTGCTGCGATTTCCAACGGGAGAAGAAGGGATCAGTCACGTTGTCGGGGATGATACGATTCGCAATCACTAGATCCGTCGCGACGTTATACAGACTCAGGTAGGCATGGGCACGAAGGGACTCTTTGATGACCATCCGCTCAGGGTTAGTCACTAGCCGGACGGAGGTCTGAGTGTTGTCGGTTAGGACTTTTTCTAAGGCTTCGATCTGCTCATAGAATTCATAGGGCGCGTCCATGATTTCTTTATCCGGCAGCGAAAAACCTGCAATGGGACGAAACAGGGGTTCTACCAGCGGTCGCAGTGCCATGGACATGCCTTGGAAGGGTCGGTAGAAGCGACGCATATACCAGCCGCCGACTTCCGGGATACTGAGGAGTCGAAGGGCTGTTCCGGTAGGGGCTGAATCGATAATTAGGACATCAAAGTCACCGTCATCGTAGTGGCGCTTAACCCGCACTAAGCCAAAAATCTCGTCCATGCCGGGCAAAATGGCGAGTTCTTCTGCTTGCACACCATCTAAACCACGAGCTTGCAGCACCTGAGTGATGTAGCGTTTGACGGCGCCCCAATTCAATTCTAGTTCAACGAGAGCATCCAGTTCTGCCCCCCACAGATTCGGCTTGACTTCCTTGGGTTCGTGACCCAGCTCTAGGTCAAAGCTATCAGCAAGAGAGTGAGCAGGATCGGTACTCAGGACCAACGTCCGGTAGCCTAACTCGGCGCAGCGGAGCCCAGTCGCGGCGGCCACGGAAGTTTTTCCGACGCCACCTTTCCCTGTCATCAAAATCAATCGCATAGCTAAAGACCAACTGGTTTTTTTAAAATCAAGTATTTTTAACTTTTTTTGGCTTTGTTGCATGAATGATCGTCGCGATATAAGGTTTCAGACTTTGAAAAGGCGAAATTCGAGTTTTTCTTTAGTTTTGAATCGTCGAAGACCTTAATATGACTGGCTTGATTTATGCAACAAAGCCACTTTTTTTTATTATTACGAATTCTGGGACCGCCAGGGAGCACATTGCGCCAAAACGGCTCCGGGTGGAATGTCCCAATAGTCGATGTGGCTTGCGATCGCCTTTACAGAATTTAACCCCAGTTCGCTCCAGCCGGGAATGGACAGTCGGGGTTTCCAGGGGAGAGGCGCGTCCATGTGTAGGGTCCAGCGGGTGGTGATTTGGCTGTCGGTTTGGGTGATTTCGTAAAGGTCGAGCTGAATATTGCTGAAAAGGCGAGCGATTAGGGCGATGTTTTGCTGGTAGCGCTTGATGCCGGTAAATTCGTTCAGCGGATCTTTAAAGTAAACCTGCTCATCGTAAATATCGTAGGTTTGGTCGGCAGGAAATCGGGCGTAGTCCGCTTTGAGGGTTTCGAGAATATCCATTGCTTTTTTGATGCGATCGCAAAAAATCTCAGAACTTTTTGGCTTCTGTAATTTGCGATCGCAAACTCAATCAGTCTGTTTTTAGCGGAATCTACAACATTTCAAAGTCAGAGAAGCGGATTTGGGTAACTTGAGAGCCCTCGTTGCCCACTTCTTCGATGGTGCGGCTGCTTAGTAGGTAGAAGCCACCCACATTTTCGAACTCGTCTTTGAAGATCGTTTTCCCTTTTTTCGGTTTGCGGGTCTCCGGATCTAGATAGACGGAGTCGTAACCGGTA
The DNA here is from genome assembly GCA_038750375.1 of Cyanobacteria bacterium P01_H01_bin.15. GTDB lineage: Bacteria > Cyanobacteriota > Cyanobacteriia > Cyanobacteriales > JAAUTE01 > JAAUTE01. The sequence continues at coordinate 10,136 of JBCDHF010000011.1, read as the reverse complement.
GCGAGATAGCCTTGGTCGGTGTCTTGGGTCTCGAAGGTGTCGATGTTGACAATGATGTCGCGAATCCGACGGTTAACAAAGCAGACAACGTTGTTGCGCACTTTGTAAGAGTTGCCCATGGCAGTCCCCTTTACGTGGATTTCTGTTGCGCCAGTGGAGTCGGTTGACCCTAGCTCAAAGGTGTTTTTGCCGTGGGTTTCTTCGAAGGTGTGACGAACGCGGTGAACGGTCATTTCCCAGAGTTGGCTTTTGACAATCTGGTGTGCTGTTTCATCAGCAAGATCCGTAATCTCGTACTTTAGATCAGCATTGACCTGGACGCGACCTTTGTGGGTCGTGCCTGCGCTCTCAACTTCGACTGTGGCGCGGAAGCCGGGGAAATCCGGTCCCCAGGTATAGCGGTTTTCGTAGGCTGCCTGAAAAATGTCTTGGGCAGTGAGGGTTTGAACCATGAGTTGTCTCCAGTAAGCAGTTCAATAGTTTGGTGTTCTAGTGCTACCTAACTTAGCTTTTCTGAAATAGCTTTGGCCGCACAGAGCTAGAATCCAAACCATGTACTTAGGTTCAGAAGGCGCTCGCGTCTGGAAGACTTTTAGTTCAACGTCTGACGAACTAGTAAAAATAAGGTGACTACTCGAATAGGGTGGCAATGGCGCAGGTGAAGTCGGGCAAAATTGGACTGGTTAGGGTGTCTGTGGCGAAGAGGGTGAGTACTTTGGTGAGTTGGCCCGCTTCTCGGCGGTAAATTTCGAGCTGGGTGAGTTCGGGTGAGACAATCCAATATTCCAGTGCGCCTTGGTTGGAATAGAGTTTTAGTTTGCTTTTGCGATCGCGGTTTTGATCGGCTTGAGACCGCGAAAGGACTTCGACAATAATCTCTGGAGCACCGGTAAAGTGTCCGGCACTATCGAGTAAGGCGTCTGCTCTTTCGTTGCTGATCCAAATGACGTCGGGAATTACGGCATCGTTAGCTGAAAAAATCACGCCGGGTGTAAAGGCTGCTCGGCCAAGTTTGCTCTGCTTTGACCATGCTCTCAGTTCAGCATAGATTGCACCAGCAATATCCTGATGCTCGATATGAGGCGCACGAGTCATGTGCAGTTTTCCGTCGATAAGTTCGTAGCGGTTACCGTTGTCTGGCAGTCCTTCTAGATCTTCGATCGCCCAACGCATGGGTTTGATGTCTGCGACAGTCATGGCTTTGTTTTTGGCGAGGATTTTGCGTTGATTGTTGATTTGAGTTTTATATTAATTCAGCGACTTAGTGACGCTTATAGTCTTCGGGGTCTACTGGTTTATCTGCAATGGTATCTCTCAAAGTCCGGAGCAAGCGCTAATCGCTGCGATCAGTCACACTTCCATCCCGTAATCACAGAATGACTCTATGTAAGCATGAATTTATGATGAGAGGGATATGCTTAGGAGCGAAATGGTTAATCGCGCTCAAATAATCATGTTTGTCAGCGTAATTTCAATTCTCTGGCTAGGCATCGGGCTCTTTCAACGATGCACCCCAATTGCCCCTCAAAATGCAGCGCAAGCGCTCGAAGCCTTGCCCCAAGACGAACACATCCAAGTTTTCTTCAACCTAAAATCAAGTCGCTTCCTACACAAACGCCTCCCGCCTATACAATGCCGAAATTTCAATTCGTAGGCAGAACCCTCCCCGCATCCATCTCAACAGCAGAGTCGAATGTCCTCTCAGACATACACTGGATTAACTTCTTCGTACGTCCTTGTGAATTGGCATACTCATTGTAAAATTGGACGGACCAACAGAACGTAATCAAAGCGCCTAATCGTAGATCATATAGCGCATCTTCCCAAGAGTAATCGATATCACTTTCACAAATACCATCAAACCAAGCATGAAGAACGTCTAACTGGTGACCGTGCCGTTCATCAGGAAGTTCACTTCCGCCCATCATGCGGGCCACATCAAATGCACCGATACTGCGGATCGCTAGCTGCCAGTCCAGAATGATGATTGATTCGGGTGTTCCCGGAGGACCCACTAGGATATTATCCGCTCGAAGATCTGAGTGAACGATAGTTCGGGGGCGGGACTCAATTTCATCTTCTAACCATTTGGTCTTGCCACGTAGCTTATCACCGAGTTGCCTGGACGATTTTTCTAAAAGACCGTCATAGTTCTCTAAGAAGGAATCCCAAAGCGAATCGAAGTTAGACCAAAATCTACGATTTGTTGTAGGCATCCATGTTAGATTAGCTAAAGCATCATTATTCCAATACTTACCCTGGAGTCGGCCCATAAGGCGCGCTGTTTCAAGCACCTGCTCTGCATGTAATCCAGCCACTTGATCACCCGAAACAGCGAATGTCAGATCTTCAATTACTAGCAGATAATTTGGTGGGTCTATAGCTGCATAGTAACATCGAGGAAGACGAATAGGGGCAAATGGTGCGACTTCTTGGTAGAACCGTATTTCCCTCTCGAAAGCATGCGTTTCTGCAGTAATGTTACGCAGTCTTGGAGAAGTAGGTTCTAGCTTGACGACCAGTGAGTTGGGTGCGTTTCTTTCTCGACGATCGTACTCGAGTAAAACATGTACGACTGTACTCAGAAAGTTATTCCCTCCTCCAATAATCCGAGCCTTTATTCCAGAAACTTTGGAACACTGAATATGTCCCTCTTGGGCAAGGATATACGTTAACCATTCAGATGTTATTTCACTGAGGTTAGTAGGTGTTTTCATTCTAGTATTCTTGCCTAATAGCTGCTGTTTTTTGTTGTTCATCCTAATCCACTCTTATACTGCTATAGCCCTCTTCTGTCACTTTCCGGGGTTTTCCATGTTTTCTAAACTTTTTAGTACTTTCACACTTGAACTTTAGCTCCATGAACCAGGCTTCCTCCCCTAACGCACTGCTCCTGCTCGGCAATCAACTATTTCCACATAATCAGCTACCACCACTCAATTCACTGAAGGTTTTTATGGCCGAGGACTACGGCCTATGCACCCATTACCACTATCACAAACACAAGTTAATTCTATTTTTGGCAGCGATGCGTTCCTATGCTGACGCTCTATCAGCAGCTGGAAGCCATGTAACCTATCATCGCCTCACTGCAGATGAAGCCGATCGCCCCTACGAAGAGAAGCTCAGGTCCTTTTTAAAAGAAAATAATATTGCTGTCCTTACCGCCTTTGAGGTTGAAGATAAATTCTTTGAATCTCGACTTACCAAGATTTGTTCCTCTCTCAAGATTGATCTAAACGTGCTTACTAACCCTATGTTCCTGGTTTCGCGCGGGGGGTTTTCAGAGTATTTGGCATCGACCACAAAGCCATTTATGAAAACCTTTTATGAGCAGCTACGAAAGTCTCGCGATATTCTGATGACGGATGACGGCAAGCCTGTTGGCGGTAAGTTTAGCTTTGATGCAGACAATAGAAAAAAGCTACCGAAGAAGCTAGAGCCACCCACAATTCAAGGGTTAGAGCATCATTCCCATGTCGCTGATGTTGCCAAACTCGTCGAGGAGCGATTTAGCGCTCACCCAGGCTCAAGCGACTCATTTTGGTTGCCGACCACCCGGGAACAGTCATTGGAGTGGCTTGAGAATTTTCTAAAACAGCGCTTCCATCATTTTGGTGCCTATGAAGATTCCATTACTTCCCGCTCGGATATTGTTTACCATTCTGTGCTGAGTCCCCTTCTAAATTTGGGGCTGATTACGCCGGCAGAAGTGATTGAACGAGCGACCTTGTTCGCTGAGAAAAACGATGTTCCGCTGAACTCTCTGGAGGGATTTGTACGGCAAATTATTGGCTGGCGCGAATTTATTCGAGGTATATATCAGCACTACAGCGAACGGCAAGATACGGAGAACTTCTTTGAGCATACAGCTCAACTTAAGCCTTGCTGGTACGACGGCACAACTGGCATTCCGCCTTTGGATGATGCGATTAAAAAAGCTGTTCGCCTTGGCTACAACCACCACATTGAGCGGTTAATGATCATCAGCAATATTATGTTGATGTGCGCGGTTGATCCTCGTGAGGTCTATCGTTGGTTTATGGAGATGTATGTAGACTCATCCGATTGGGTAATGGGCCCCAACGTCTATGGGATGGGGCAATTTAGCGACGGGGGTATTTTTGCCACTAAACCCTACATTTGTGGGTCTAACTACCTCTTGAAAATGAGCGACTATAAAAAAGGAACATGGTGTGATGCAGTTGATGGACTCTATTGGCAATTTATTGATACCCATCGTTCTTTTTTCAAAAAGAACTTTCGTATGGGAGCTATTATCAGCAACTTAGACCGGATGAGCACCGAGAAAAAAGACCGCATTTATAGTGCTGCTGACGAGTTCCGAGACAAGGTGACGACGTAATAGATGTCATTGGGGTTTGAGTAGATGCCGTTGCTAATCCGAATTGCTGGAGCGCTTCAGATTAGCATTTCTCGGCCACCCCACTAACTTTGCAACAGAACCCCTCCAGAGACGGTTCGCGATCTCTTTGGATTGGGTTTTGCCTGCGAGGTTAGCATCTGGCGACAACATCGAGATGCGGAGTCACTTGTGCCCTCCTGCAATGTTCCCGACTTTGCCTGTGAGTAACGACCCCGCGATCGTGCTGACCGTTGTCCTAACCGCGATCGCCTATTCGTTGCTCGTGCCGCCCTTTCTGGTCAAAAGCACGACCGATGCCCTTGTAGCGGTCGTCACCTTCATGCTGTTTCACGCTTGGGCACTGCAAACCTATCTTTACGTGCTCAGGAGCCAACCGGTCGAGGATCTTTCGGTAGCAGGTTGGAGCCTGGCTGCAATCGGCTTTCCTCGTTCCTACTTTTCTCCTTTCTGATGGTACGCGTATTTGGAGTGGCGTTTCGGATCTGGTGAGAGAGGGTGAAATAGTCGCCAGCGGCGTTCCCAGCCCCTCGGCCGGCAATTGCCAGATTTACCGCCCTGCAGTCAACGCCTCGATCCGGCGATTGCGATCCGAACGGACAATCGCAACCAACTTAGCGATCACGCTTGGAGCGAGGTCGATTGAACTTCGCCCGCAGGTCGTCGAGAGATGCCGAGGCCGGTTGTTCGGGCTGGCGCGGATGCTTTCCTCTTGGCTTGCGCTCGTTGCCGGAGCGATCGCCACCCACCGCTTTCATCGAGAGACCGATGCGCTTGCGCTTTTCGTCCACCTCCATCACCCTGACTGCGACCACTTGCCCCACTTTGACAATGTCTTTGGGATCTTTGACAAAGCGATCAGCCAGTTGGGAGATGTGGACCAAACCATCTTGATGGACGCCAACATCTACAAAGGCACCGAAGTTAGCCACATTGGTCACCACCCCTTCCAGTTCCATGCCTTCTTTCAAATCGGCAATGCTTTCCACCCCTTCCTTGAAGGTGGCGTAGGTAAATTCGGCACGGGGATCGCGACCGGGCTTTTCTAATTCGCTGGCAATGTCTCTGAGTGTGGGTTCGCCAACGCGATCGGTAACAAAGCGTTTCAGGTCCAACGTTTGCAGGCGTTCGCCCAAAGTACCAACGCGATCGAGTGGCACGTCGAGGTCTTTAGCGATCGTTTCGATGATGCCGTAGCTTTCCGGGTGAACGGCGGTATTGTCGAGGGGATTGTCTCCATCGCGGATACGCAGAAACCCGGCGGCTTGCTCGAAGGCTTTTGGCCCCAGTTTGGCAACTTTCAGTAATTGACCACGGTTCTTAAAGACACCGTTCTCGTTGCGGTGGACGACGATGTTGTCAGCTACTTTCGGGGTTAGTCCAGCAACGTAGCCGAGCAGTTCCTTCGAAGCCGTATTCAGATCGACACCGACGTAATTGACGCAACTTTCCACCGTTTCGTCCAACTGTTTCTTCAGAAGCTTGCGATCGACATCGTGCTGGTACTGTCCCACCCCGATCGCCTGCGGCTCCACCTTGACCAACTCCGCTAGCGGGTCTTGCAAGCGCCGCCCAATCGAGATCGCCCCCCGCACTGTCACGTCCAAATCGGGAAATTCAGCGATCGCCACCTCGCTGGCCGAATAAACTGAGGCCCCCGCTTCGCTGACGGTGACGACGATCGGGGGGGTGGCTGTAGAGGCGATCGCTTCTCTGACAAAGGTATCGGTTTCGCGGCTGGCGGTACCGTTGCCGATGGCGATGGTTTCAATCTGGTGCTTGGCGATTAGCTCTCGCACGGTAGCAGCAGCATCTTCGCGGCGGCCGGCGGATTGATGGGGAAAGATTGTCCGATAATCCAGCAGCTTGCCGGTACGATCGATGGCAGCAACTTTGCAGCCGGTGCGGAAGCCCGGATCCATGCCCAGAGTCGGCTTCATCCCGGCGGGAGCGGCGAGCAACAGTTCCTTGAGGTTGGCGGCGAAAGTCTGGATCGATGCCGCATCCGCCCAAGCTTTCCGGTCCGCGATCGCCGCATTCACTGCCGACGGCTTCATCAACCGGGAGAAGGCATCTGCCAGCATGTCGCCGTAGAACTGGCGCAGGTTGCTGGCTCGGGCGTGGATGACTTGGCGGGAAAGGCGATCGATAATGGCGGCTTCGTCGAAGTCCAACGAGAGGGAGAGGATGCCTTCTTTTTGACCTCGCAGCAAAGCCAAGACATTGTGGGGGGCAATTTTGCCGAAGGTGCCCGTGTAGTTACGATACATCTCGAACTTAGTGCTGGCTTCGGGATAGTCTTTACCAATTTTGGAGACAAAGACTCCCGTTTTGAGGACGGCGGCGCGGACGGTGGCACGCAACGTGGCCCGTTCTGCAACTCGTTCGGCGAGGATATCCGAGGCTCCTTGCAGGGCTGCAGCGACATCTGCGACACCTGCCTCGGCGTTGACGTATTTGGCAGCTTCTTTCTCGATCGCGATCGCGGGCGCGTTCTCTTTATTGTGCGTTTCTAGCCGATCGGCCAGTGGTTCCAATCCTCTATCTTTGGCGATGGTGGCGCGGGTGCGGCGTTTGGGGCGGTAGGGGAGGTAGAGATCTTCAAGTACTGTCTTTTGGGTGCAGGTTTCGATTTGGTGGCGCAGTTTATCGGTGAGTTTACCTGCAGCGGCGATCGCTTCCAGGACGGTTGCTTTCCTCGCTTCCAGCTCGACCAGGTAAGCATGGCGATCGCGCAGTACCCGCAACTGCACTTCATCCATTTCGCCGGTACGTTCTTTGCGGTAGCGAGCCACAAACGGCACCGTTGCCCCTTCCTCGAACAACTCCAGGGCGTTGCGCACCTGGTCGGGTCGCAGAGATAAATCGCTGACAAGCTGCCCAACTAAATCCATATCCACAGCACCATCGACAAACTGCTTTTCATTGTGTCAAAGCTTGTCCGTAGGTGCTTGGGCAATCGCAATCCTGTGGTCTTGTCTGGAGGGCAGCACCAGCAGGTCGCGATAGCCCAAGCCCTGAGTAGCCAATCCGAAGTTTGATTGCTGGACGAACCCTTCTCCGCCCTCGATACCCACTTACGCTTTTTGATGGAGCTTGTTCTCAGGCTACGGCTAGAACATTTCCCCGGCATCAATATAGCCTATCGCTGTAACGAGCTTTTGAGTATTCAAGTTGAGCAGGTTGAGGCGGTTAAAGTGGGGGACACATGAAACCTGAAACAGTCGAAAACACAGAAGTATCGAGCAGTTGCTCTGAATAACCCTGCGGTGACAGCCATTCATCAATGGTTTGATTACCGATTGCCCTGTAAAAGCCCTTACCTATTCAATTCCAAGGAGGGTGATGTGCTCACGGTGCGTACGGTTTTGCAGATGGTTAAGCAGTGGTGCCAAGATGCTGGGCTCAAAGAAAATTACGGTTCCCATTCGTTGCGTAAGACGTGGGGCTATCATCAACGACAGAATGGAGTGCCGCTGACATTGATAACGATGGCGTTTGGACACGGCTCTCAGGCGCAGACGCTTCAATACTCAGGTATTCAGGAGCATTAAATCAGCGATCTTTATGATTTGGAGCTTTAGATGGTGATGGATCAATCACCGGTGATGATCGCACAAAGGGCACATTAATTTCGTCTGCAGATTGAGCTTGAGGAAAACCAATGGACGATTCAGATTTGCACTCTATTGCCGCGCGGGCTCAGCAGTATAGTTTAGATTTGCAGTATTTGCAGATGAAAGTTAGACAACTGGAGGTGGAGAATCGCCAGCTCCGCCAGTTGTTAAAACAATCCCAGACTCAGCTTCCCCAAAGAACACAAGGAACGACAAGTCGATCAGCTAGAAAGAAAGCATCTTTAAAGTTGCCAAAATTACCCAGTGATCGTCGTCATCACTATTAGACTCCGAGCCGAGATAAGCGGAAGTTTTCATTCCGAGAGAAACTTTCATATCAATACAACAGCAACAAAAAGCCCCAAAAAATTTGGGACAAAAGTATTCATCAGTTAAACGAAGAAAATAAACAGGACCTCAACTTACCGAGAGCGACGACGACTCGCGGCAACCGCAACAACACCCAACAAGCCCAAGAGGGAAATCGGTTCAGGCGTAGTTTCTGCTGGAGGAATAGAGAATAGATACGCTGATCCGCTATCAGAGCCATTGTCGTCGTATCGAGGAGAGCCAATGAGAGCGCAACTCCCGTCCACACTTACTGAAAATCCAAATTCGTCACCTGCAGCGCCATCAGTAGTGGAGTGTAGATGCTAATTAGATCTTGAGAGCTTGGATTGTGCTTGAGTCGGGGATAAGCGGTCTCCTGAATACTTGCCATAGCTGAAGCTCCTCACAGTTGTACAAATAGAAGTGTGCACGCTTATTTGTCTCGCAGCTTGATGAGCCTTAATTTACTAATGTTGGCTTTGTAAGGGGTTCTGTAAAAAGGGCAAAACGATGCTTGGGAGAGGTCATCGGCTCATTGCCAACGCCATTCATCTTCAGATTGAATCAAGGTTTATTATCCTGCTCTCTATAAATCTAGATTTTTCAGCCCAGAAACTATGGCTGGCTAACGCTTTTAGGGGATGTGGCGTCTCCGTCCATCTTCGTTGCCATATGCCTGCAAGGGAAAATGGTCGAACTGGAAAGAAGACAGGCTTTTCCCAGAGGTTAAGCGAGCTTCCGTCAGACAGCGTTTGATGCGATTCTGAGAGCGGCAGTCGGCCTCTATCTGACAGAGAGCTATTGAGAGACAAAGGGTGTAACCCACTATTGAAACAAGCCTAGAAAGGACATTAAGGGCTGACTCCCGGGCTTAGGTTAACATGAGATACTACTCACACATCTGGTCATTAGACATTATTCTTTCAGAGCACAATACCCGATGTAGCTGCCGAGCATTGTGGAAATTCGTGCCTGTCAGTATGGCTTTCTTGAAATTAACATTTTGGAGGGACGTATTGGAAAAGTTTGCATTCGTAAGGTTTGCTTGGTTGAAGCGAGTGCCAGCAATTGACGTGGAAAACATAAGGGCGAGGGTCCGCAATAAAGGCTCGCGAGTCTGATTCTGGATTATGGGCGATCCTGGGTAAAAACTCAGCAGAAGGCCAAATAGGAGAATTAGTACGGGAATACTGATAATTGCCACAAAGAATATAGAGGAACTGACTCCAGAGTAGGTAGCCCCATACAAACCGGCAAAATTGCCAATAATGGCGGCAAGAGTCCCCATAATGCTACTTACGGTGAGAATAATAAGGGGAATATCCACCACAGCACCGACAAGAGCAACCGCGACTGCGATAGCAAGCGTAACGGCGAATAAGGCGGTGCTAATCGAGCCAATCTCAGGCTCGCTCTCGGGAATCAACGCAAGTAAGAGACCTGTCGCGGCTCCGGCACTGGCGAGCGTAACGGCAATGATGGAAAGGCTATAGTTAGTAAAACGTCTTCTTAGCGCGAGTGCTAGGGGGAAATACAACGCCGCAATCGTTAATCCTCGAGCGGGAAACAGTAGTGGAGCCGATGGATTGTAGGGATTAAAAATAGCAGGGAGAACACCCAAACAATATCCGGTTAACAACGCAATCCCGACTGTTAGTCCCATTAAAGTCATTCCTTTTGGGAGCGACTTTAATGGGACTAACAGTCGGGATTGCGTTGTTAACCGGATATTGTTTGGGTGTTCTCCCTGCTATTTTTAATCCCTACAATCCATCGGCTCCACTACTGTTTCCCGCTCGAGGATT